>JAFWFF010000183.1 GCA_017515765.1 Bacillota bacterium
GCCGAGTACGTAGACTATACGGTCTGCGGGCCGCATACCGAGGACAGCGATAATTACGCTTACTGCTATGAAGGCTCATGCGCCTACGCCTGGAGGGTAGACGGCGAACTGGTCTTGCGGGTCGAGTGCACCGGGCCGGACGGCGAGGTTGCCGTCGTGACCAAGCTCAGGGAGCTACTCTACTGGGACGCGGACGGCCTTCCCCATATGACGGACAGGACCGATCCCTCGACCTGGTGTGTGAGCCCCGAGGGCCTTCTCGCGCAGTGGGAAGCGTTCGAGGCGAAACGCGACAAGACCGTCGACGAGTACGCGACAGCGGAGGCCTATGCCGACGAGTTCTGGTATCACTTCGCGGAAGAAGCCTATTCCGACTCCGTAAACATAGATGAAGGCCTGCTTTGGGAGGACTGCTGCGAGATGGGTTATCTGGAGGCCTGCGAGTGGTGGTACGCAAACCAGCCGAGGCCTAAGCCAGATATCTGACGCCGCGCAAGAGCATGCGGAGCGCAGCTCGCGGGTGAGATCGTAAAGAATAAAAAAAGGCTGCAGGACCTATCGATCCTGCAACCATTTTAATTCATGATACTCTTCCGTTTACTTTCCGAAGTATCTCTCCAGCAGGCCCTTGAATGCCTTGCCGTGTCTCGCTTCGTCGCGGGCCATCTCGTGGACGGTGTCGTGGATGGCGTCGAGTCCGAGCTCTTTTGCCTTCTTGGCGAGAGCGGTCTTGCCAGCGGTGGCGCCGTGCTCGGCGTCTACTCTCATCTCGAGGTTCTTCTTGGTGGAGTCGGTGAGGACTTCGCCGAGGAGCTCCGCGAATCTGGCAGCGTGATCAGCCTCTTCGAGGGCTGCCCTTCTCCAGTACTCGCCGATCTCGGGATATCCTTCTCTATAGGCTACGCGGCTCATGGCAAGATACATACCGACTTCGGTGCACTCGCCGTTGAAGTTCTCGCGGAGACCCTGGACGATCTCGGGATCGACTCCCTGAGCTACTCCGACCACGTGCTCGGCGGCCCATACCATCTCGCCTTCATCCTGCTTGGTGAACTTGGAAGCGGGGGCTTTGCATACGGGGCAGGCCTCGGGGGGCTGGTCTCCCTCATGAACGTATCCGCAGATCTGACATACCCATTTTGCCATAATTATTTCCTCCTGTTTTCATCTGATACATCAAAGCCGCCTCCGCGCTGCGCGGATGAACGGCTCTTTAAACTATCCTTCGCGGTTATTATACCACGGCGCAAGAGACGTAACCATATCAATAAACTATATCTGTTACGATTCTTGCGAATCGGGGTACGATATAGTATACTGAATCAGGTCGGAAAGAACCGGCCGTAATGCATCATCGGAAAGGAAAATAGAAATGGACAGAACCATAATAGAAGACGCACTTGCCAGGATCAGACCCATCCTTCAGAGGGACGGAGGAGATATCGAACTCGTGGACGTGACTGACGACAAAGTCGTACAGGTAAGGCTCCAGGGACACTGCGCGGGATGCCCCGGCGCCAGGATGACCCTTACCCATGTGGTCGGACAGATCCTCGCGGAAGCCTGCCCCGACCTTCAGGGCGTGGAAGCAGTAGACTGATCCCGGGTGGAGCAGATATAGGTCAGAGATCATCAAAGGGTCGGTGAAGAACCGGCTCTTTTGAGGCGCTTTCAGATCAGATGAGGAGGGCCGCGCAGGCGGTTTTGATGAAATGTCCGAATACATGAAGAAGATCGAAGAGATCATTGAGAAGAACTTTGATGACGAGGTGGCGTTCCTGCAGGAGCTGGTGCGCTGCAACAGCGAGGAGAAGGAGTCGTTCACCGCGCCTTCCGGAGAAGTCTATCCCTTCGGCGAGGGAGTGCAGCAGGCTCTTGAATGCATGCTGAAGAACGCGGATGAGTCAGGCTTTGAGACCAGAAACGTCGACAACTACGGAGCCCACATCGACTGGGGAAAGGGAGACAGGACTCTGGGCATCATCGGACACCTCGACGTGGTCCCGGCAGGATCCGGATGGAGCTTTGAGCCGTACAGCGGAGCCGTCGACGGCGGTTACATCTACGGCAGAGGCACCACCGACGATAAGGGACCGGTGGTAGCTGCATACTACGCGATGAAGGCTCTCCGCGAGGCGGGATACGAGCCGGACGCGGTGGTAAGGCTCATCATAGGCCTTGACGAGGAGACGAACTGGGCCGGAATGGAGCACTATCTCGAGAAGGTGGGCCCCGCAGACTACGGATTCTCCCCGGATGCCGAATTCCCGGCCGTGAACGGCGAGAAGGGCATTACCACCTTTGATCTTATAAAGAAGGTATCAGACAGAAAGATGACGGGACTCGAACTCAGAGGGCTGTCCGGAGGCGCGGCTTCCAATATGGTGCCGGAGAAGGCCAGGGCCCTGGTCAGGGCCGACAGCGAGAAGGCCTATGACAAGATCAAAAAGACCGTCGACGAATACCGCGCCCAGCATCCGTCGATCAACGGGATCGAACCGAAGATCGCCTGCCGCAATTCCGGAAAGAGCCTGGAGATCGCGGTAGAGGGCAAATCCGCCCACGGCGCTCACCCGGACTCCGGCCTGAACGCGATATCCATCCTCATGGATATACTCGGAAGGCTTAACTTCGCGAACGAGGACGTCAACGACTTCGTGGCGTTTTACAATGACCACCTCGGATTCGACACGCGCGGGCAGAGGTTCGGCTGCGAGATGTCCGACGAACCGTCCGGAGACCTCACATTGAACGTCGGTGTGCTGAGCTTTGATAAGAAGGCGATCACGCTTACGATCAACATCAGATTCCCGGTGACGAAGACCGAGGATGATGTGTTCTCGGGGATCACCGCCATCACCGACAGATATGATTTCGGCATAGTCAGGGGAAGCGGCGAGGCGCCGATCTACTTCTCGGCAGATTCCCCGATGGTCAGGGCTCTCATGGACGCCTACAGGAACTACACGGGCGATACCGAGTCAGAGCCGATGGTCATCGGAGGCGGGACCTACGCCAGGTCAATGCCGAACTGCGTCGCTTTCGGCGCGCTGTTCCCGGGCGACCCCGACCTTATGCATCAGAGGGACGAGAGGCTGGAGCTCAGCAAGCTCATGCTGACCACCAAGATCTACGCACAGACGATCTACCTGCTCACACAGCCTGATTTCAAACTCAAGGAGCAGTGATATATTGCTTAATTACGATCTGAAGAGCCGGCGCGTACTGCGCGGAACTGAAGACACAGAGAGGTTCGGACTGGAGCTTGCCGGGGAACTCAAGGCAGGGGACGTTATCGCCCTGACCGGGGATCTCGGGGCCGGTAAGACCACTCTCGCGAAATCGATAGCAAAGGGGCTCGGTGTGCGTGAAAACGTGACCAGCCCCACGTTTACCATTGTCTGCGAGTATATGAGCGGAAGGCTTCCGCTCTTTCATTTTGATCTCTACAGGATCGGAAGCGAAGAGGAGGCCTTCGAGGCGGGGCTGGAGGAATACTTCAGCCGCGGAGGAGTCTCCGTGATAGAGTGGGCGGAGAGAGTGCCCGGACTTATTCCGGACGACGCCAGAGTCATCGTTCTGGAGTACGGTGAGAAGGAAGACGAAAGGATCTTGAGTTGCTCGTTTTAGGGATCGAGACAACGGGAGCAAAGGGCTCCTGCGCGGTCATGGAGACAGAGGGCCGCGCGATACTTGAGAGGCGCATGATAACCGGCCGGATGAGCCATCTTAAGGATCTCACCGCGGATATAAAAGACATGCTGGATTCGCTGGGGAAAACACCGGCTGACCTCGGCGCAGTCGCCGTATCGGTCGGCCCGGGCTCCTTCACGGGGATAAGGATCGGTGTGTCCACGGCGCGCGCGCTGGGACAGGCGCTCGATATCCCCTGCGCTGCTGTTCCAACGCTTGAGCTTTTCAGAAACATCAAAGGCTGCGCCGGCGGGACCGCCGTAATCCTGAACGCCAGGAGGGGACAGGTCTACGGAGCGGTATTCGGAGCGGACGGAGAGGACGTGCTCCCGCCCGGACCGTATATGCTGAACGACGTGCTTGACGCGGCGGAAAGGCTTCGCGTCCAGGCGGGGCCCGGGACGCCGGCCCCGGTCTTCTTCGGGGACGGGATAGACGCGTACGGAGACATGCCGGAATACGCGGACAGGCTGGCTTTGTTCGGGATCGCGGAGCCTGAGGACAGATATCAGACCGCTGACATGGTCTGCCTGAAGGCCGCGGAGATGACAGAACGCGGAATGACTGTGGGATACAGCGAAGTGATGCCTGAATACATGAGGCTGGCGGAGGCCGAGCAAAGGCTGAACGACGGCAGCCTCCGCAGGATGCAGGAGAAGAAGTGGCGGAACTTGTTATAAGGAAAGGTGAAGAGAAGGATCTGGACCGGATGGCGGAGATCGAGAAGATCTGCTTTTCGGATCCCTGGTCCAGGGAAGTCCTGTACGACGACATGGTCGGGAACAGGCTCTCGACCTACGTGGTCGCTGAGGTGGTGTACGAGGCCGGAGAACGCCCGGAAGGCTGCCCCTGTTCAGAGCTGGCCGGGTACGTCGGCTTCTGGATGGTCTTTGACGAATGCCAGATAAACAATGTGGCGGTCAGGAAGGATCTGCAGCGCAGGCACATAGCGAGCATAATGCTCTCTGCCGCCATGGACGCCGCGAAACGCGCGGGGGCGAAGGTCTTCACCCTGGAGGTGCGAGCCGGGAACGAGGCGGCGAAAGCGCTCTACAGGAAGTTCGGCTTCACTGAGGACGGAATGCGCCCCAATTATTATTCGAACGGCGAGGACGCGATCCTCATGAGCTGTACGGTGGACTGACGAGAGATATGAAAGACGGACGTTTTCTTACACTTGCTATAGAATCCAGCTGTGACGAGACCGCGGCGGCAGTGGTCGCCGACGGCCGCGTTGTGCTGTCCAATGTGATAAGCTCGCAGATAGCGATACACGAAGCATACGGCGGAGTGGTGCCGGAGATCGCATCCAGGCACCATCTTGAGAACGTGAACCCCGTGGTGGCCCGGGCACTCGGAGACGCAGGAGTGACGCTTTCCGACGTCGACCTCATAGGCGTAACCAACGGCCCCGGGCTCATCGGCGCTCTGGTGATAGGGGTCGCTACTGCAAAGGCGCTGGCGCTGGCCTCAGGGAAGCCTCTGGTCGGCGTGAACCACATGTACGGGCACGTCAGCAGCAATTTCATCCAGTACCCGGAGCTCGAGCCTCCCTTCGTATGCCTGGTGGTATCGGGTGGACATACCGATATCATCGAGATGACGGACTATACGTCCTGCAGGGTCATCGGAAGCACCAGGGACGACGCGGCGGGCGAGGCCTACGACAAAGTCGCCAGGGTCATAGGGCTCGGATATCCGGGAGGCCCCAAGATCGACGCGTGCGCGAAGCTGGGCGACCCGGAGAACGTCAGGTTCAAGCGCGTATGGCTGGATAAGGACGGGTTCGATTTCAGCTTCAGCGGCATCAAGACCGGAGTGCTGAACTACGTGAACTCCGAGAGACAGGCCGGACGCAGCGTCTGCGTCGAAGACGTCGCAGCGGGCTTCCAGGAAGCGGTCGTCGAGGTCCTGGTGGAGAAGGCTGTCCACGCCGTTAAGAGCCTCGGAAGAGACCGGCTGGTCATGGCGGGCGGGGTGTCCGCGAACAGCAGGCTGAGAGAAGCGATGGCAGAGAGGTGCCGGAAGGAAGGGATAGAGCTCTTCCTCCCGGACAAAGCGCTCTGCACCGACAACGCGGCGATGATAGCCTCCGCCGCATACTACAGATACAGGAAATACGGTCCGGACGACCTTACTCTGGACGCGTTTGCGAACATGCCGTACTGACGGCTTTGATCGGTATCGAAAATGATCATTCTATCCGCATCGGGGATCTCCAAGGCCTACGGGACCGACGTGATCCTTAAAGACATATCCTTCCACGTGAACGAAGGAGACAGAGTGGGAATGATCGGCGGGAACGGCGCCGGGAAGACCACGCTGATGAACATCCTCGCGGGACGCATCAAGCCCGATGAAGGGGATGTTTTTGTGTCCGGAGATCTTTCGGTCGGCTATCTGGCGCAGAGGGACGAGTTCAACTCCGATAAGACCGTGATAGAGGAGGTGGGCGAGATCTTCCGCCCGCTCGAGCTCATGGAGAAGGAGATGGAGGAGCTGAACCACAGGATCGCTTCCGCGCCCCCCGAGGAGCAGGACGCGCTCTGGGACAGGCTCACCAGGCTCCAGACCGAGTTCGACAGGCGCGGGGGCTATACCTACAGGAGCGAGATGAACGGCATACTGACCAGCATGGCGTTCGGGGAGGAATACTACGGCCAGAGGACGGATTCGCTCTCCGGAGGGGAGAGGACCCGCCTCGCGCTAGCGTGCCTTTTGATGAAGAAGCCGGATCTTTTGCTGCTCGACGAGCCGACCAACCATCTCGACATCGGGACTCTCAAGTGGCTCGAACAGTATCTTAAGAACTACCGGGGCACCCTGATCATAATCTCGCACGACCGGTATTTCCTAGATCAAAGCGTGGACCGCATCTTTGAGGTCGAGGACCACGGGCTGAAATGCTACAACGGCAATTATACCGCCTACGCAGAGCAGAAGCGCCGCGACCGCGAAGCAGCCATGAGGGCCTATACAAAGCAGCAGGAGGAGATCCGCAGGCAGGAGGACCTGATCAGGCGCTACAAGGAACGCGGAACGGAGAAGCTCGCCAAGAGAGCGGCGTCCAGGGAGAAGCGCCTGGAACACGTCGAGCGCCTCGAGAAGCCGAAGGGCGACAAGCGCTCGATAAAGATCGATTTCAAACAGGACCTGAAGAGCGGGAACGACGTGCTGAAGGGAGAGAATATCTCCAAATCCTTCGGCTCCAGGGAACTCTTCAGGAACGTGGACTTCGATATAAAGCGCGGCGAGCGCATCTGCATGGTCGGGGCGAACGGGATAGGGAAGACCAGCCTTCTTAAGATCATGACCGGCAGGGACACCGCTTTCTCCGGTTATCTCAGGCTCGGCCAGAACGTCGAGTTCGGATATTACGACCAGGGCCAGCAGCTCCTGGACGACAGGGTCACTGTGCTTGAAGAGCTTCACAAGGACCACCGGCTGGAGACCGAGGGGTCGCTTCGCAATATACTCGGAAGATTCCTCTTCACCGGAGACATGGTGTTCCGGACGGTCGGGGATCTCTCGGGAGGAGAAAAGGCCAGGCTCGCTTTGCTGAAGCTGATGATGAGCGGCGCGAACTGCCTCGTCCTGGACGAGCCGCCGAACCACCTGGACATCGCGTCCAAGGAGGCTTTCGAGGAGGCTCTGGGAGATTATCCCGGGACCGTGATAGTGGTCACCCACGACCGTTACTTCCTGAACCGCATCCCGGACAGGATACTGGAGCTCTCGGAAGACGGGCTCACGGAATATCTCGGCAGATACGACTATTACGTGAACAAAAAAGAAGAGCTGGCCTCAGGGAAGGCATATCTTCTCGATATGAAGAGCAAGTCGGCTTCCGAAAGTCCCGCACCCGAGGAGGCGGCGGTCTCGGCGAGGGAGCAGCGCGAGCTGAAGAAAAAGCAGGAGACCGAGCAAAGGCGCCTCAGGCGCGAGTCGGAGCGCCTCGAGAAGCTGATAGAACAGCTCGAGCAGGAGATAGAGGACATACAGGAAAGAATGTCGGACCCCGCTCTCGCGGCTGACCACGTGAAACTGGCCGATCTTGCGGAGATCATGGAAGACAGGAAAAACGAGCTCGAGGACGCATACGAAAAATGGTATGGAATCTGATCAAAAAATGTTGCACACGGTGCGGTGCTCTAATATAATTGATTTGTATTTAAACGGATCATCAGACTTGCAGCAGGCTTAAAGAGTTTTGATAGATCTAATGGAGGTAGAGATGGTTTTTGAGAAGATTAGAGAGATAATCGTTGATCAGCTGGCCGTGGATGAATCCATGGTGACCATGGAAACGAATCTCATGAAAGACCTTGAGGCAGATTCACTTGATGCCGTAGAGATCATAATGGGCATCGAGGAGGAGTTCGAGATAGAGATACCGGATGAAGAAGCAGAGAAGATCCAGCTTGTCGGAGATCTTGTGAAATTCGTCGAAGAACAGATCCAGTAAGCTCGTTCCGGCCCGCCTGAAGAAGGTGGGCTTTTTATA
>JAFWFF010000184.1 GCA_017515765.1 Bacillota bacterium
GCTCGCGGACGACCTGCCCGTCAAGCCCGCGAAGACCGTGATCATGCACGAGAGCCTGCACTGTCGCTGTAACGGCGGGAGCCACATAGGCTACTGGAGCTCGCTTGCCGAGAAGGTGAACAAAGAGCTCGGCTACAGCATCCACTCCCATGACAGCCGGAGGTCGCTCGGCCTTCCGCCTCTCACCGAAGAGGAGAAGAAGGCTCTTTCGAAGAGATACAAGGGCGCGGAGATCAGGGACGACGGCCGCATCGTCCGCTATATAGTCGAATGCCCATGCGGCAACCGCGTCGAGCGCAGCAAGATGAGCAGGCTTATCCAACACCCGGAAGATTACCGCTGCAGGAAATGCGGGGGGACGTTCCGCAGGGTGAAATAGATCGGGAAGAAACAGCATAGAAAAGGAGAGACCTATGAGACTAGCAACTATTCTTTACGACGAAAGGGAACTCCCGGGAGTCATTACCGAAGAGGGCTTCTGCCCGCTTAGGGAATATACGACCCTGGAGGATCTTATACGCGTCGGCGACCTGATAGAGGATCTGGCTGCGCTTACGCCGGAGCGCATACCCATGGACGAGGTGCAGTTGCTGGCCCCGATCCCCAGGCCGTCCCATGACGTCATATGCCTGGGGATGAACTTCGCCGACCATACAGAAGAGGCAGCCAGATTCCACCCGACCATGCTCAGGGAAAACTACGCGGTCTATTTCTCCAAGAGGGTGAACGAGGCGGTCGCAGACGGATGCCCGATCGACAGCCACTCCGATCTCACGGAGAAGCTTGACTATGAGGCGGAGATCGCCGTTGTCATAGGAAAAGACGCGTATAGAGTCCCGAAAGAAAAAGCCCGTGAATACGTCTTCGGCTACACGATAGTCAACGACGTGTCCGCGCGCGATGTGCAGACGCGCCACAAACAGTTCTATTTCGGAAAGAGCCTGGACAGGTTCACCCCCATGGGGCCGGTCATCGTCACAGCGGATGAGTTCAGCTTCCCGCCTGAGATCGGTATCCGCTCCAGGGTGAACGGTGAGCTCAGACAGAACGGAAATACGTCTCAGTGGATCTACGGGATAGATGACGTGATCGAGGACCTGTCAAAGGGAATGACCCTGGAAGCCGGTACCGTGATCGCGATGGGAACTCCCGCCGGAGTAGGCATGGGCTTCGACCCGCCGAAATTCCTGAAGCCAGGCGACATTGTGGAATGCGAGGCCGACGGGATCGGGAAACTGACGAACGGAATAGAATGAGCAAACAAAAATGAGCAAACAAAAGAGGAGGCCGGAGGCCTCCTCTTTGATCATGATGAATAGATCAGAAATGCAGTTTGTCCAGGTTCCCTTCGATGACGTGGAGGTCATAGGGCTCGAATTTCACATGCCTGTATGCCTCGACGTCCAGAACGTCCTCGTTCCAGTCGGACCTGATCTCGCCGTTCTGCTTGATGACTATATCGTAGAGGATGTCGTAGGTCACCCCGTTCTCATCCGTCTCGACGATCGTGCTGTAGGGGAGGGTCTTGTGGTAGGTGAGCTCCAGACCCTTGTAATCGAAGTGGAACCCGCAGCGCATGCGGCAGACGTCCAGTCCCTTGTAAACGGCCATCTTCCTGAGGTCTCTCAGGATGCTGTCATTCTCCTGGTCGTAGAGGTTCTCAGGAGTCGTCTCCGTGTAGTCGAACCTGAACTGGACCGGGATGCCGTAGGGAAGCCATCTCTCGGCGTAGTCGGGGAGCTTCTCGGTCGGGTAGCTGGCGTAGAGCACGCAGTTGACGCGGGTCTTGACCGCGAGGCGGCTCAGCAGGTCGTCCGGCGACTCCTGGACGAATTTCCTGAGGTGCCTGGAGACGTTGATGCAGGTGATCTTGTCTTTATTGCGCTCCGTGAAATCTATGATGTCCTGCTCGGTCTGACCTTCGAACACCGGAAGGGTCGTGTTGATGAAGATCCTGTGAGTGGACGGCAGAAGGTCGAGCATCTCCTGCAGGGCGTGCCTGTTGGCGAAAGGCTCGCCGCCGGTGAACACGAAATCACACCGCGGAGTGATCTCGTCCATTATGCGGATCGACTCCTTGATCTTCTCCGGGTCGAACCAGTTGGTGTTCTCATATTCGCCTTTGTTTATGCAGAAGGGGCAGTGATTGCCGCAGTCGTAGGGCACGAACACAGTGACGGTCGCGCCGCCTTCTCTCGTCTTATATGGGTGTTTCATTCTTCTTCCTCTCCTAAAAGCGTATATGCGCCTCGCATTATGCGCAACAACCATATTATTATATCAAAACTTCCGCCGCTTTGCCACAACTATCGATCAAAGCCGCTCCGCGGCTGGCAATTCCCGCTCCGCGGCTGGCAATTTCTATGCGGAGAAGCCATATTATTTGCTGCCTGCTATCGCAGACGCCGAAAAAAACCGCTTCTCGGAAAAAAACCGCCTGCTTCCGCCGCGTTTTTTACGGAGAAGCGAAAAAAACAGCCGTCTGCTA
>JAFWFF010000185.1 GCA_017515765.1 Bacillota bacterium
CTCACGACGCTCGACATCAGCTTCTTCAACGACAACCCGGTCGGCAGGCTCGTGACCCGTGTCACCAACGACTGCGAGACCGTGAACGAGCTGTTCACCGAAGTGATCGTAAACGTGCTTAAGGGGATATTCGTGCTCATCGGGGTCATTTACGCGATGCTCTCCTACAATGTAAAGCTCGCGCTGATGATCTTTACCGTGATCCCCTTCATCACCGTTGCGACCCTCATATTCACCAAAACGACCCGCAAGGTCTACAGGAAGATGAGGGCTTTGATCTCGGACCTCAACGCGTTCGTCGCCGAGAGGATAACGGGGATCCAGGTCGTGCAGTCGTTCACCGCGGAAAAAGACGTGGACAGCGACTTCCGCGACAGGACAGAGACGCTCCGAGGAGTGAACATGAAGCAGCTCGGCGCCTTTGCTTTCTACAGCCCGGTGTCGTACATATCCAACCTCGCGGCCCTCGCGATACTGATCTTCTACGGCGGGCACATGGCTCTCGACGGGATAGTGACGATCGGCACGCTGGTCGCCTTCCAGCGCTACATCAGCAAATTCTTTCAGCCCATCCAGGAGCTGGCCGAGGAGTTCAACGTGATCCAGTCCGCGAACGCCTGCGCAGAGCGCATATTCTGGCTGCTCGACACGGAATCTACCATAGAGGACGCGCCGGACGCCGTGCACCTGGAGCACATCAAAGGGGATATCGAGTTCCGCAACGTCTGGTTCGCCTACAAGGAGGGCGAATGGGTGCTGAAGGACGTTTCGTTCAGGGTCCGCCCGGGCGAGCGCATGGCTTTCGTCGGGGCGACCGGCGCGGGCAAGACGACGATCCAGAACCTGATCTGCCGCTATTACGACGTGCAGAAGGGAGAGATCCTGGTCGACGGAGTCGACGTCCGCAAGATCAGGCTCGAGGACCTCCGCGGGCACATCGGCGAGATGCTTCAGGACGTCTTCCTCTTCTCGGGGACCGTCGAGGACAACATCAGCCTGAAAGACGAGTCGATAACCCCTGAGGAGATCCGGGCAGCGTCAAAGACGGTAAACGCGGACGGTTTCATCTCCGGGCTCCCGGACGGCTATTCCCACGCGGTCATAGAGCGCGGCGCCGCGTTCTCCGCAGGCCAGAGGCAGCTCCTGTCATTTGCCCGGACGCTCGCTTACAAGCCGGACGTCCTGATCCTGGACGAAGCGACCGCGAACATCGATACCGACACGGAGATCCTGATCCAGGACGCGCTGGGCAAGATGATGCAGGGACGGACCACTTTGGTCGTCGCGCACAGGCTGTCGACCATCCGGAACGTCGACAACATCATCGTGATGCACAAGGGCGAGATCGTCGAGCAAGGCGACCATCAGAGCCTCCTCGCGAACAAAGGGATATACTACAAGCTCTACAAGCTGCAGTACGAGGAGGCCAGTTAAAAGGCGCCGGTCAAAAAACGCAAAATACACGGATCGAAAACGGTCCTAGAGAGCTTCCCTGTCTTCGCGGGGAAGCTTTTTCATATACCAGACGAAAAAGAAGATCGCTGCCGCGAAGGTCAGCGCAAACGCGAGGGGCTGGGCCTCCTGGATGCCGCTGAGCCCCCGGACATCCGAAAGGATGAAGAGCGCGGGGATAAGGAAAATACCGTTTCTCATGGAAGAGATCAGGGCGGCACCGAGCTTTTTGCCCGTGCACTGGAACGTCATCTCCGTGACCACCGAAAGCGGAAACAGCGGCAGCGTGATCATCTGAAGGATCAAAGCCCTCCGCCCTATGGCTATGACTGCGTCGTCATCCCGGAACAGCCGTATTATCTGCTCGGGGAACTGCATCGTCACCAGGCAAGCGGAAGTCATCACTACCAGCCCCGTTACCAGCGTGAACCATATGGCGCTGCGCACACGCCTGTATTTGCCCGCTCCGTAGTTGAAGGCGCATACCGGCTGAAACCCCTGTCCGACGCCCAGCGCCACAGAGAAAACGAAGAATACGATCCTGCTCACGATGGCCATGGCCGCCACAGCCTCATCCCCGTAAGGCGCCGAGAGCCTGTTCACCAGAATGGTCGAATAGCTGTTGAGGAACTGCCTAAGCAGGCTTGGAAGCCCCGTCAGCGCTATATTGCCGAGCATCGCGAGGGCAAAGGTCACTTTGAAGGCAGATATGCGGGAGGTGGTCTTCCCGCTGAGGAACATGAAGAGCAGGATCCCCCAGCTTACGATCTGGCTTATGCAGGTCGAAAGCCCCGCGCCGGCTATCCCCATATTGAACCCGAACATCAGTATATAGTCGCCCGCGATATTGATGATGCTCCCCGCGAGGAGGCCCAGCATGCCCAGGGCGGCCTTCCCCTCGTAGCGGAGAATGTTGTTCATGGTAAAGCTCGTCGCCATGAATGGCGCGGCCAAGAGGATATAGCTGATATATACCTTTGCGTAAGGCGCGATGGTCTCAGTGCTCCCGAGCCACATGACAAGATGCCCGAGAGTCAGATACCCGAAGACCGCGATCGCCGCCCCCATCAAAAGCGAGCAGAAGAAGGCAGTGGACGCGGTCTCGGTCGCTTTCTCCGTCTCACGTCCCCCGAGGTGCCTCGAGATTATGCTCCCGGCGCCCTGGCCGAACAAAAATCCAAAGGCCTGGATTATGGCCATCAGCCCGAACACCACGCCGACCGCCCCGCTGGCCGAGGTTCCGAGCCTCCCGACGAAAGCGGTGTCAACGACGTTGTATATATTCGTGACCAGCATGGAGATGATGGTCGGTATGGCCAGCGTTATAATGAGCCGCGGGATCGGCGTCCCGGTGAGCTTTTCAAACTGTTTGTCCTGCGCGTTCATATCTTTCTTCAACAGACTTTCCCGTATGGATGTCCCTCATTATATCATTTTGCGGACGGATCTTCCATACGGTTATCGTCCTGCGGGCCGATATGTTTTCCACATGCCCCTTGTAATCGCGAGGTGTGTGGTAAACGGACTTTCAGTGTGATATAATGATCCTGTAAGCAAGACTTAAGGAGGAGATCCAATGACGAATTTTTATGAGATGGAAATTGCCGGATACAAGCGCCGGCTTCCGCTTTGTCCGCTGAATCCCGAGCTGTACATCGCCGGATTCGTTATGTTCGGAGACGTTGAGCTCACCGAAGCGTGCGCGGATGCTTTGCTCGCCAAGGCTCCGGAGTTCGACGTCATAGTGACCGCGGAGTCCAAGGGCATCCCCCTCGCCTACGCCATGGCGAGAAAGGCCGGGACCGACTATGTAGTCCTGAGGAAGGGACCCAAGCTCTATATGGTCGACATCATCAGGACCGACGTCAGCTCCATAACCACCGACCATGTCCAGACCCTCTGCATCGGCAAGCTCGAAGCCGACGAGATCCGCGGAAAGCGCGTCCTGGTCGTTGACGACGTGGTCAGCACCGGCGGATCCCTTAAGTCCATGGAGGCTATACTGAACAAAGTCGGCGTCGACATCGTCGGCAAGATGTTCGTTCTGGCAGAAGGCCATGCGGCTGACAGAGATGACGTGATCTATCTCGAGAAGCTGCCGCTCTTCAACGCCGACGGCCAGCCGCTGTAAACCGTTTGACACTGCCCCGCGCCCCCGGTCCGGATCCGGCGTCCGGGGCTTTTATTTCGCGCTCTTTTAATCAATACCGCGCCGATATCGCGCTCAAAGGAGGAACTCCGTGACTTACGATTACGCGAAACTTCAGAACGGAAGCGACATCAGAGGCGTCGCGTCCCCCGTTCTCGGAAATACGGTCAATCTGGACGCCGAGGCCGCCGGCAGGCTTGCCAGAGGCTTCTGCTATCTGCTGAACGTCAGGGACGGCGTGCCCTTTGACGGCATGACGGTCGCTGTGGGCCGGGATTCCCGCGTCACGGGTCCGGAGCTTGCCGAGGCGGTCTGCTCCGCTCTCTCGTCCTGCGGGATCAAAGTCTTCGACTGCGGCATGGCCTCCACTCCCGCGATGTTCATGTCCACAGTCTTCCCGGAATACGACGCCGACGGAGCCATAATGATAACCGCCAGCCACATGCCCATGGACAGGAACGGCCTTAAGTTCTTCGGCCGCGGCGGCGGGCTGGAGAAGCGCGACATCACGGATATAATCAACTTCGCCGAGTCGAACTCGATCCTCGGTCAGCTGCCGCGCGGCGCGGGCCCGGTCGAAAAGCGCGACCTCATCGACACATATTCAGCGCATCTTAGAGATCTGATCTGCGAAGGCGTTGCCGATCCGGACAAGCCGCTCGCCGGCCTCCGCATAACCGTCGACGCCGGAAACGGTGCTGGCGGTTTCTACGCGGGCAAAGTCCTCGAGCCGCTCGGCGCGGACGTCAGCTCCTCCCGGTTC
>JAFWFF010000186.1 GCA_017515765.1 Bacillota bacterium
CTACTACTGCTCCGCCTACTATGAGATGGAGCTCTCTTCCTATAACATCCGCCTCGCCGGCACTCCCGTCGACCCGCTCGAATGGGAAGACCCCGCCCGAGCGCCCTTTGATGACGAACCCTTTGCTCCCGTGGCGAAGTGGCAGAAGCCCGGATTCCAGCTGAAGGACGGCGGCATCGCGGACGTTCACGAGGACTGCATAGTCTACAATATCCGCATCCACGAAGAGGAGTTCATGCGCTTTAACCTCTCGAACGACGGAAGCCCCGGCACGGTCGTCGCGCTCTTCCTCGCCCGCGCCATCGACAGGCTCCACCCCGTCAGGAAAGACCCGGTAGTCATCGCGATGTGCGTCAACCAGCGGAAGGCGATCAAAGCGCCGCTGGCGCACCACTCCCTGGTAGGCGACGTCAGGCTCGTCTACGGCGACCGGCTTAAGAAGATGAGCTTCATGGACCAGGCGACCAGCTTCCGCGGCATGGTCGCGCTCCAGTCCGACAACGACATAGTCCGCGAAGAGATCAAGGAATACAAGCAGATCGTAGCCGACCTGGAGGCTCTCCCGACCGCGGCCGACCGCCACAAATACTGCGTGGACCGCATGGATCTTATGACCTCGTATTTCACCGCGACCATCAGCTACGTCGGCAAGACCGACATGGGAGAAGCCGAGCAGTTCATCCAGGAATTCCACGTGCTGCCCTCGACCGCCCTCCCGAGCTCCGCGACCCCGCTCACCCTGGAGCTCTCCGCGATGAACGACAGCTTCTACGTGAACTTCATGCAGTATTTTGATGACGACCGCTACCTGAAGGCCTTCATCAAAGAGCTGCGCGAGAACCACATCAACTACGACGTCCTCTACCAGGAGGAGACCAAATACCCGAGGCTCATCGACCTCTGGGACTGAGATGAGAAACGACAGCAAGAACGAAGTGACGATGGATCCCTCGGGCTTCACGGTCCTCGCGGACCATGTGCCCAGCATCGTGCAGGAGATCCGATACCACTCCTCCTACAATTTCATAGGCGACCGCATCGACGGTTACGAAGAGCCCTGCGCCATCCTGACCAAAGAAGCCGCCCGCGCCCTAAAATCCGCCGCGGGCGAGATGATAGTCCAGGGGTACAGGCTGAAGGTCTTTGACGCCTACAGGCCTGTATGCGCGGTGAAGCACTTCGTGCTCTGGGGGATCGAAGACCAGGACGTCCGCATGAAGCCCTATTTCTATCCGGACCTTCAGAAGCAGGAGCTTTTCGCCAAAGGCTATATCGCCGCACGTTCCAGCCACAGCCGCGGGAGCACCGTGGACCTCACGCTCCTCGACATGCAGACTGGGAAAGAGCTCGACATGGGCAGCCCCATCGATTTCTTCGGCGAGATCTCCCACCCGGACTACCGCGGCCCGGAGATCACTGATGAGCAGTACCGGAACCGCATGGTACTCCGCCGCGTCATGGAGAGGAACGGCTTCCGCCCGCTCGACTGCGAGTGGTGGCACTTCACCCTGGAGAACGAGCCCTATCCCGACACCTACTTCGAGTTCCCCGTTTCATCAGAATACCTGAGGAGATAACGCAGCATATGCGCGCCCCGGCCTGCGGCCGGGGCTTTTTTGTTCGCCGACGCCCCGCGCGCGAATCATGCGCTCCTGCTCCCGATTCACGTGTTCCAACCCCGAAAAAGCGCCAGTAACATTGTTATTCAAAGAAAAACGATGTTTCTCCACGCGTAACGGTGTCGTCGGCATCCAAAAACAGTGCTCCTGCTGCAAAAAGTGACATGTAACAGCGGGATTCGTCAAAAAGACGGCCTGTCACACGCGAAACGCGGGCAAAACACCTCATTATTGCAGTGGCGTCGCCGCTTTTTCGTCTGCGCCAATTGGCGCGGCTTTTTTTTCGCCGCCGCCCATGAAAAGCGCGCGCAAAAGCCGCATTGCCGCAGGGGCATCGCCCTTTTTTTCTCCGCGCCAATTGGCGCGGCGTATTTTACGTCGGCGCCCCTGAAAAACGCGCGCAAAACGCCGCGTCACTGCAAGGGAGGCGGCGCTTTGCCTTAATAATAGTAGAAACAGTATCGACATCGGGCCCGAAAGATGGTAAAATACTTATTTAGTAAACTGGCGGATTATGGGCTTGTCAGACCGGTCCGCAGCAGCAGGAATATCACGAGAAGCGAAAGGAAAAACATGTTCGACAAACTCGATTTCATATTGGAAAAATACCAGGATATGGCGCTTAAGGTCTCTGATCCGGAGACAATAGCGAACCAGCCCGTGTGGCAGAAGTACATAAAGGAGATGGGCGAGATGGAGCCCATCGTCAAGAAGTACGAGGAGTATAAGAACGCCAAGCAGTCTTTGAGCGACGCCAAGGAGATGCTGGAGAGCGAGAGCGACGAGGAGCTCAGGGACCTCGCCAAGATGGAGATAGCCGACGCCGAGGAAGCCATTGAGAAACTGACCGGCGAGCTTAAGCTGCTCCTCCTGCCAAAGGACCCCAACGACGAGAGGAACGTCATCCTCGAAGTCCGCGCCGGCACCGGCGGCGAAGAAGCCGCTTTGTTCGGGATGGACCTGCTCAGGATGTACACCCGCTACGCCGAGCGCCACCGCTGGAAGACCGAGATCATCGACATCAACGATACCGGTATCGGCGGCGTCAAGGAAGCGACCGTCATGATCAAAGGCAAGGGCGCCTACTCCCGCCTTAAATACGAGAGCGGCGTGCACCGCGTCCAGAGAGTCCCGGAGACCGAATCCAGCGGACGCATCCACACTTCGGCAGCTACCATCGCGGTCCTCCCGGAAGTCGACGACGTGGAAGTCGACCTCGACCCGAACGACGTCAGAGTCGACGTATACCGCGCGTCCGGAAACGGCGGCCAGTGCGTAAACACCACAGACTC
>JAFWFF010000187.1 GCA_017515765.1 Bacillota bacterium
CCGCTATCGTGCCGACGGACAAGACCTATCTCAGGTCCACACCCTTCGACCTGTTCAAGCACCGCATCCCCTGGCTGCTTCTCCTGATGGTGTCGGCGACCTTCACGGGGATGATAATTTCGGGGTTCGAGAGCGCGCTGGCCGCCCAGGTGGCCCTGACGGCGTTCATCCCGATGCTGATGGATACCGGCGGAAACTCCGGCTCACAGTCTTCGGTCACGGTGATCCGTGCGCTGTCGCTGGGCGAGCTTGAGTTTTCCGACCTGATCAAAGTGATCTGGAAGGAGATCAGGACAGCGGTCTTCTGCGGGCTGACGCTTGCTGCGGCCTGTTTCGTCAAAGTAATGCTCGTCGACTGCCTCCTGATGCATAACGAAAGCGTGACGCTGCCGGTGGCTCTGACGGTCTGCTCCACGATGGCGGTGACCGTGCTGGTGGCGAAGGTCATAGGCTGCACGCTTCCGATGGCAGCAAAAAGGCTGGGTTTTGACCCAGCCGTGATGGCAAGCCCGTTCATCACTACGATAGTGGACGCGCTTTCGCTTCTTGTGTACTTCGGGATCGCGACCGCCGTGCTCTTCTGATCAGTCTGAGAAGAGCCTGGCGTTGGCGTAGACCGCCGCCGGCCCGACAAAGCTCTCCCTGTCGGAGAGCGACGTATAGGTTATCCGGTTCTCGTCGTATGAGGGATCGTAAGCCTTGCAGGCTTTGATCAGCTTGCCGCGGAGGACGGGATCGCCGGCAAGGCGGCCGAACAGGACTATGCGGCCAGGTGCCGTGATGGTACCGGCGTTAACTATGCTTCTTGCGAACAGATCGATGGCTTCGTCGATCTGTTTTTCTGTTTTTTTGGTCGGCGGGAGGAGCGGTCCGAGCGCGCGCACGGACAGGCGTGTCTCCAGGCATCCGCGCCTTCCGCAGCTGCAGAGAGCGCCGTTCGGATCGACGATAAAGTGGCCGAATTCAGCGGTCTTGCCGTGTTTGCCCCTGAAGACGTCTCCGTCGACTATCACCGTGCTGCCGACGCCGGGGCCCCACTTCACCGTCAGGAAATCGATATTGTCCTGGCCTGCTCCGAAGAGAAGCTCGCCTGTCGAGAAAGCGTCGACGTTGTTCTCGACCAGGACCGGCAAGCCGAGGCACTTCTTCAGGATCGCCCTGACGTCGACTTCCTCGTTCCAGATCCCGTAGGCATGCTTTGAGATCCCGTTTTCCAGATCAACTATGCCCGTGATGCCCACGGAGACGCATTCGATGCGGTCTCTGAGACGATCCGGGACGGATTTGGAGAGCTCGTGGCAGTATGAGGCGATCTGGCCCAGATAGTATGCCGGCGAGGACTCCTTGTCGGTCGGGATGCTTTTGACGATAGGCTCCCCGTCATCGGACAGGACCGCGAAGCCCTTCACCCCGCAGACCGCGACAGTCGTGATGTCGGGCTCGATGTTCACCGTATACGCCAGGGAAACTTCAGGGTCGATGTCAAGAAGGACTTTTCTCCGCCCCGCCTCTCCGGTCCGCTCGGTGCTCGTGCCTTTGACCGTGAGAACTCCCTCCGATATGAGAGCGGCAGAGATCTGGGTGACCGCGGCCGCGGTAAGGCCGGTCGCGGCGGCTATATCCTTCCGCGAGACGGGCCCGGTCGAGTTTATGTAGTTGAGTATCAGGGAGCGGTTCTGGCGTTTGACGCGCTCCATATTCATTCCTGTCCTGTTCATTCGCATCTCAGTACCTCGATGTTAAGCATGTGGGCAAGTATCTCAAGGCTGTCTGCGCAGCCGCCGTAGATGACCGCGTAATGAGGCTCCCAGCCTTCCTTCACGGTCCTGTGAACGATATCCTCTGCGGAAGCTTTGGTCCTGACTGTCAAAGAAGTCCCGAGGAACTGCTTATCGCGGTCGAGGGCTTCGCCGGAAGCGATGAAGAAGCGGAAATTGCCGTCCGGCGCCTTGCCGACCCGGAATATAGTGACCTCAGGGGCGGCCTTGCAGCCGAACTCGAGTGTCGGGCCGATGTGCCTGTTGCAGTGTTCCCCGATCAAAGCGCCCGTGTCCGGCCTTGCGAGTGAGCAGGCAGCTGTGCCGCAGTGCCAGAAGGTGATGGTGTTTTCCTCTTCGTCGAGCGATACCGGGTCGCCGAAGAATGCGGGCGAGCCTGTGAGCTGCTGGCCCATGTACATGGAGAGCGCCCCGAAGGTGTCGGCTTCGCAGCTCGACGCGATCCCCAGGTCGTTCAGTATCGCCAGGACAGCGCAGACCGGCGTGCCGAAGCTGGTGAAAAAGTCCGGCCAGCAGCGCGAGGCGAGCGCCCCGATATCGTTTTCTTTTACATATTTAAAGTATGCTTTATAAAGGCGGGCAAAGTCCAGTCTATTTTTTTCGGGAGTGCACTCCAGGCCGACCGTCCTGCCCTCTGCGTCCTCCAGGAAGACGCTGCATTCTTCGTCTGAGAAGGATTTGGCGAGGTCTATGAGCTCGCGGGCCTCTATCGACTCGAGGCGGACTCCGAATGCGCGCAGGAGTTCAGCATCCCCTGCGCGGCCGAATCCGAATCCCTGCGGGGTGTGGCCCACCGCTGCGAGCTTCAGGCTCCGGAGGGACAGGCGGAGCCTCGCGGCGCCGAAGGCAGCTTTGATCTTCCGGATGACCTTCTCCTCCGAAGGGGAGCCGTATACGTATTCGAAGGGCTCCTGCCTGAACTGCCGGATGGTGTTCGCGGCGGAATAAGCGCCTGTCAGGGAATTCAGCCTGAGGCGGCCGCCGTCGATCACAGGTTCTCTCAGTGTCCAGAGCAGGATCGGGACGTCTCTGAAGCGGTGAAGCACCTCGGAGACATAAGCCGCGTTGGCAAACGTCGCGTTCTGGAAGATTATGAAGTCCGGGTCGATGGTGTCCAGGAACGCGCTGAGCTTGTCTGTGCCGAGGAGCAGGTCGTCCGGCACTGCGGTATCCGGGCAGATCGAGCGGAGGAGCTCCGCGCTCTTCGCGAACTCGGCCCTCGCGCTCTCGAGGTGGAAGGTAGGCACTCCTACGGGAATATATGCGGCCTGAAAA
>JAFWFF010000188.1 GCA_017515765.1 Bacillota bacterium
ACCACATGAGGTCGCCCGGCTTGCCGTACCGGCTCACGGTCTCAGGCTCGAAGTAGGACGCTCTCATCTGCTTGTCCAGATGATCAAAGAGGGCTTTGCCCGCGAGCTTCGCTCCGTAGATCTCCACTTCCTTGAAACTGCCGTCCTCGTTCATGGGGATGCAGCCGTGGAAGAGAAGGTTGCCGTTCTCGACGTTGTAGAGCGCGCCGTGGCTGAAGAGGAATCTGATGTGCTTCTGGAGCTTCTCGGAATTCAGCACCGAGGCCTCCAGAGTCTTCATCACTTCTATCTCATCAGGCGTGAGCGCGTAGGGATCTTCCGGATCCACCGTCGGGAAATTGGTGGAATTCAGCTCCCAGGTCTTTCCGTAGGCCTCGACCGTCCCCTTCTCCAGGTCCATCTTGTCCAGGAGGAGTCTGTGTTCAAGTTCAAACTCCGGGTGATCCTTTATCATCTGGCCTTCGATCTTGAACTGGATGATCGCGATGGCCTTATGCATGCGGGCTTCGAGCTGGTCGTCGATCGGGTCGAATTTGTTCACGTCCAGGATGTGCGGCCAGAACTTCTTGCAGTCATCGTCGCCGTATGTCGCCTGGGCAAAGGTGGTGAGCCTCCTCATGTTGATCCCGTAGCCCAGCTCCAGCATGTCCATGTTGTTGTAGCTGATGTTCATGCGGACCAGGTTGGCTATGCATGCCCAGTTGCCCGCCGCGGCTCCCATCCAGACCACGTCGTGGTTGCCCCACTGGAAATCCACGTCGTGGAAATCCATGAGATAGTCCATAATGTAATCCGGGTGCGCTCCACGGTCAAAGATATCGCCTATGATGTGGAGGTGGTCCACCGCCAGCATGCTGATCGAGTTCGCCATGCCGGTGATGAAGGTCTCTCCGAGCCCCTCGTCTACGACGTTATTGATGATCTCGCTGTAGTAGTGTGCTCTGTTCTCCTCGTCGTCGGCGTGGAGCAGCTCGTCCATTGCGTAGGCGAGATGTTTGGGGAATCTCTTACGCACCCTGGACCTGGTGTATTTGGTCGATACGGATTTGCAGATGGTGACGAGCCTGTAGATCACGGTCACGCACCATTTGTCAAAGTCTTCTTCGCTCTTGCGGCGGCGCCTGATCTCTGCTTCGGGGTTGTAGATCAGGGCCGCGAGGTCGTCTCTGTCTTCCTCGCTCAGGATCCCGCCGTAGTGCTCGTCGATCTTGTCTTTGATCGTTCCGGAGGCGCTCCTGATCATGTGGATGAAGGCTTCGTGCTCGCCATGCAGGTCGCTCAGGAAGTATTCGGTGCCTTTCGGCAGCGCCAGGATCGCCTTCAGGTTGACGTACTCCGCCGCCGCGGCAAGCCTGTTAGGGTACCGCTCAGCGAGGAGCTCCAGATATTTGCTGTCCGCCATTGATATTCTCTCCTAATCACTCATCAACGCGCAGGATAATAGCTCCGAGGTCGCGGAACTTCTTCACGAAGTCCTCATATCCCCTCTCGATGTGATATATCTCGTCCACTTCCGTAGTGCCCTCGGCAGCCAGCCCTGCCAGCACCAAAGCCGCTCCGGCCCTGAGGTCCGTCGCTCTCACCTTTGCTCCTTCGAGCTTCTTGCCGCCCTGGACGTAAGCCCGGTTGCCCTCGGTCCTTATATTGGCTCCCATTCTGTTGAGCTCGTTCACGTGCATGAAGCGGTTCTCGAATACGGTCTCGATCACCGTGCTGTCGCCTTCGACTGTTGTCAGGAAGGCCATGAACGGGGACTGCATGTCGGTCGGGAAGCCCGGATACGGGAGGGTCTTGATGCCGGTGGATACCAGCGGCCTCTCGCCTCCGTTGATGTACAGGCCCTCGTCGACCAGTTCCACAGTGACTCCGCACTCCCTGAGTTTGGAAGCGATCGCCCTCACGTGGTCGGGAACTATGTTCTGAATGAGCACTTCGCCGCGGGTAATGGCTGCGGCCAGCATGAACGTGCCGGTCTCTATGCGGTCAGGGATGACCGTATGCCTTGCCCCGTGCAGTTCCTTTACTCCTTCGATCTTTATCATGTCGGTGCCGGCGCCTTTGATCGAGGCTCCCATCTTGTTGAGGAAGTTCGCCAGGTCGACTATCTCGGGCTCCTCGGCGGCGTTCTCTATGTACGTGGTGCCCTCGGCAAGGGCCGCGGCCATCATTATGTTCTCTGTCGCCCCGACGCTCGGGAAGTCCAGATATATGCTGGCTCCCTTAAGGCCTCCCGGAGGAGCAAAGGCTTCAGTGAACTTATCGTTCACCACAACATCCGCCCCCAGAGCCTCGAATCCCTTCAGGTGAAGCTCCACGGGGCGCGCTCCAATGGTGCACCCGCCGGGCATGTATACCTTGGCGTGCCCCTTTCTCGCGAGCAAAGGCCCCATGATCAGGAAGGACGCGCGCATCTTTTTGACCAGGTTCCCGTCCGCCTCGGTGCTGGTGAGGTCGCGGAAATCGATCTTAAGCGAGCCGGCTTCGTCCTGATCCAGCTTGCCGCCTATGGACGCGAGTATCTCCTTCATGACCGCCACGTCCCTCAATCTCGGGACCTCCTGGATCACGCATTCATCGCATGCCAGGATAGACGCGGCCATCAGGGGAAGGACAGCGTTCTTGGCGCCGCTTACATGGACCTCTCCGGAGAGAGCTCCGCTGTTTTCCACAAGAAATTTTGCCATGGCAGATCCTCTAAAGCGCCTTCATCTCTGCGATGCACGCCGCGCACACGTTCTTGCCGTGCACCTGTCTGACTCCGTCGCTGCTTCCGCAGAAGACGCAGGCGGGCTCATATTTCCTGAGCATTATCGTCTGACCGTCAACAAAGACCTCGAGCGAATCGTCGGTCTTGATACCCAGAGTGCGTCTCAGCTCGATGGGTATGACTACTCTTCCGAGAGCGTCTACAGGTCTGACTATTCCCGTTGCCTTCATGTTTTTCTCCTTTCAGGTTACTTTTTGCTGTTTTTGATCACGGAGACCATTGAAGAAAGGGCCTTGGAGATGCTGGAGATCGAGGCGATGCTGCTCTCGTTCCCCTTCATGGCGCCCGCGAAGCTCATGACGGCTCCGGAAAGCTCGTCGACCAGAGGCTTCGTCTCTTCCGCTTTCTCGTGAACTATGGTGGTCACTGCCGAAGTGTCATCCAGTATCCCGTTGACCTTCTTCAGCGTCGTGATCAGATTGGCGACCATGACGATGAGGAATATGACCAGGATGACAGCAGCAAGCAGCAGCAGTCCTATAAGCACCTGTTTTACATCGATAGTGATCATGATAACCTCCTTATGCTCTATAGGTACAATATACTATTAATGGAAGATTTTAGCAAGTCGTCAGTCTCTGAGCAGTGCTTCCAGTTCTTCCTTTAATTCCTCATCCATTCCGTCGAAGATCTCGCTGTCCTCGTCACGCCTGCCGTTTCCGCCGGCCTGCGCCCGGTCAGGCTTTCCGTGAGCTTTGCCTGTTCCCTTCTGGGCGGTCTTCTTCCTGCGGTCGGTCCTGCGTATCTCCTCTTTGTCGTAGGTGTTGATGTCGTCGGAAAGCTTTTCACTTCCGTCCTCGTCCTTCTCTCCGGTATAGAGCCTCGCGCGGACCTTCCCCTGGATCAGGTTGGTGTCGACCACCTTGGCCGGACCGTCCGGGGTCTCTATCCTTTCGCCGTTGTCAGGCATCCCCTTGCGGAGCTCCAGATACACCTCGTTCTCGTATTTAAGGCAGCACATCAGCCTGCCGCAGATGCCCGAGATCTTGGTCGGGTTGAGCGACAGGTTCTGGTTCTTGGCCATTTTGATCGATACGGGCTGGAAGTCGGACATCCAGGACGCGCAGCAAAGGCTCTTGCCGCAGGGGCCGCAGCCTCCGATCATCTTCGCCTCGTCGCGGATCCCGATCTGCCTTAGCTCGATCCTCATGCGGAAGACTCCGGCGAGGTCCTTGACCAGCTCGCGGAAGTCGACTCTGCCGTCCGCGGTGAAGTAGAAGACAATCTTGTTGCTGTCGAAGGTGTAGTCCACGTCGATCAGCTTCATCTCCAGGCCGTGCTTGTCGATCTTCTCCTGGCAAAGGCGGAGCGCCTCCTGCTTCTTCCCCTCGTTCTCTTCTTTTTTGCGGATATCTTCTTCCGTGGCTATCCTGACCACACGCTTGAGAGGCCTTATGACCTCGGAATCCCTCACCTCCGTCGGAGGCATCGAGATCGTCCCGAATTCCATTCCGCGGGCAGTCTCGACTATGACTCCCGTTCCCTTCTCAAGCTCTTTTATCTTTCCCGGAGCAAAATAGTACATCTTGCCCGTACTTCTGAATCTGACGCCTACGACCTCAGCCATTACTTCATCCTCCTATCTTCAGCAGAAGATTCCTTATCGCGTAGTTGTGATTCACATTCATCACTATGTCCTGCCTGGCCTCTTCCGCGAATCCGACGCAGCGCATCGCTCTCTCCGCGGGCAGCAGGCCCGGCTCCTCTTTCACGAAACAATCTCTTAGTTCACGCTCTATCGCGTCTACCACGGCGAGAGCGTCCTTCCTGTCTTTGATGTCGATGCCCTCCGCGCCTTCCAACCTGACTTTGACGTCGTTGAAACAGTCGCACCTCAGGGCTGTCTCTATGAGTTTCCGCGCGAACAAAGAGAACTGTCTATCCCTTTCCGCCTCCTCCGGATCGGTCTTCTCCCCGAAAGGCCTCAGCACCTGGCAGCGCGACCTTATCGTCGGTAGCAGGTTCTCTCGGTTCTCCGAGAGAAGCATGATGACGGTCCCGGGCTGCGGCTCCTCCAGGGTCTTCAGCAGGCGGTTCTGGGCTCTCACGGTCATGCTGTCCGCGTCCTCAATTATGACGACGTGCCGCCCAGCTGTTCCCTGCGGCTTGTTCTTAAGCTCCTCCTGAAGATCCTCTATCGCTTCGTTCTTAACGGAACGCTCGTCCATCCGGACTATGTGGAGATCTTCGTGGCTTCCGGCGCTGACCCTCCTGCAGGCAGGGCAGATTCCGCAGCCTTCGCCGGGCTTTACCGGGCACAGAACAGCCCTCGCGAACCCGAGAGCAAAGCTCTTCTTCCCGGACAGGTGGTCGCCTTCTATGATGTACGCGTGAGCCATGTTCCCGGCGGAAGGTACGTTCATCATCTTCCTTCCCCGCTGTCTTTCCCGAAAGCGCGGTCAAGCGCCTCGCGCACCTCACATGTCACGAACTCGATATCCTTTGACGCGTCGATCACGAAGAATCTGCCTTTCCCCGCCTCGGCGTCGCGCCTGGCTATCTCTCGGTAGCCCTCATAGACTTTCCGGTGGAACTCATCGGGCTCAGTCTCCAGCCTGTCTTTGCTGCTTCGGTTCCCGACCCTCTCCATGGCCTTCTGCGGATCCACGTCGAGGAACAAAGTAATATCCGGAACGAGCCCCCGGGTCGCGTGGGCGTTAACCTCAGCCACACCTTCGCCAAGGCCTCTCCCGAAACCCTGATACGCTATGCTGGAGTCCACGAACCTGTCGCAGACCACAGTAGTCCCGGCCTCGAGCGCCGGCTTTATCTTCTGAGCCACGTGCTGGGCTCTAGAAGCAGCGTAAAGCAGGGCCTCGGTCCAGTCGTCCATCTCGGCGTTCCCGGGATCCAGGATGATCTCTCTTATCTTTTCGCCGATCGGTGTTCCTCCCGGCTCTCTGGTGAAGATGCAGGGTATCCCCTTCTCCTCCAGATATCTTCTTATGGTCTCGAGCTGGGTCGACTTTCCCGAGCCGTCGCCGCCCTCGACCGTAATGAACAGTCCGCGCTCCATCATCTATCCTTATTTGTCCTTAAGGACTCTTTCCATCAAAAAACTGAAAAGCCACACGGCAAGGACACCGAGGGGCAGACAGATCAGTATGCAGAATATGATCTTAAGTACCAGCATATTTCCTCCGGCGGTATTCCGTGGTCACTTCGCGGCTTGAACTCAACTTACAGTAAAATTATACCATATTCCCCGGGGAAATGCATCATAAAAAGCCCGGAGCGGGATCAGCGCTCCGGGCTTTGATATTCTGCGGTTTTCAGCCGATCCAGCTCTCGTCGGAGGGATTGGCGCGGAATTTGAGGATGCGTTCCTTGTCTTCTGATTTGATGTATCCGCTCTCTGCGGCGACCTCGACAAGCGCGTCGAGATTGGACAGCGAAACGTTCCTGACTCCTGCCGCCTCGAGCCTGTCGGCAGCCTTCTGCATCCCGTAGGTGAAGATGCTCACGATCCCGAGCACTTCCGCCCCGGCTTCCCTTAAGGCTTCGACTGTCTTGACGGAAGATCCGGCCGTGGAGATCAGGTCTTCGACCACTACCACCTTCTGTCCCGGCTCGAGCCTTCCCTCTATCTGGTTCTGGCGGCCGTGGTCCTTCGCTCCGGAGCGCACGTAACCCATCGGAAGGCCCATGATATGAGCCGTTATCGCGGCGTGGGCGATACCCGCCGTCGCTGTACCCATCAGGACTTCAGCCTCGGGGAACTCTGCCCTTATAAGCTCCGCGAAACCGTTCTCTACGTGGTCCCTTACATCGGGAGCGGTGAGCGTCAGACGGTTGTCGCAGTATATCGGGCTTTTGATCCCGCTCGCCCATGTAAAGGGTTCGTCCGGGCGGAGAAAGACCGCGCGGATGTCCAGAAGATCCTTTGCAATAACTCTCGCTATATCGTTTGCCATTTCCACACCTCCGTCTATGCTTCCTGATCTATGAAATCCCTGCAGCAGCGCTCGTACGCTTCCACCGGGTCCTTCGCCTGGGTTATCGGGCGGCCTACGACTATGTAGTCGGAGCCCGCGAGCTTCGCCTGGGCAGGCGTCATTATACGCCTTTGATCGCCGATCTCGCTGTCCTCGAAACGGATGCCCGGGGTGACCGTCAGGAACTTCTCTCCGCAGACCCTGTGGACCTCCGCTGCCTCTCTCGGCGAGCATACGACTCCGTCCAGCCCGGCCTTCCTGACATTGTTAGCATAGTGCATTACCACCTTGTCCACCGGGACCCTGATCAAAAGCTCGTCCTCCAGCATCTGCTGGTCGGTCGAAGTGAGCTGGGTGATCGCGATGAGGAGCGGCCTCGTACCGTCCGGCCTCGTGAGGCCTTCGAGCGCGTATTCCATCATCCTGATGCCTCCCGAAGCGTGCACGTCGCAGATGTCGACGTCCAGCCTGGTGAGGACCGCCATGGTCTTCTTTACGGTATTCGGGATATCGTGCGACTTCAGGTCCAGAAAGATCTTGTGCCCGCGGCGCTTGATCTCGCGTACTATGAAGCTTCCCTCCTCGTTGAAGAGTTCCATTCCGATCTTTACGAACGGCTTTCTCTCCTTGAACAGATCCAGGAAGTCGAACACTTCCGAAGCGCTGTTGAAATCACATGCGATAATTACGTCTTTTCCCATAGATCATCCTCCGGAACCCAGTGATCCCGCCGCCTGCTCATCCCCGCCTTCCCCGGCCGGGCCTGCCGCGGCATCAAAAAACCTTGCCTCTCGGCAAGGTCAAGTCTCAGTCTTAACACCCTGTTCACTGCGCCTCGGGGCGCCGTCCGGGTATCCTGTTTCCTGTCTTGCCGATATCTCTGTATCGTCTTAAAGACCGAAGAGATTATACCATATGTTGAGGAGACGCGTCAACGGGCGCCGGCAAATAAAACAGGACGGCCTGCCCGAAATACTTTTGTTTCCATTGGCCTGCCTCATGTGTTAAAATTGTTTCAGTGAGAGGAGGCTTCGAGATGAAACATATCCTTTGTTACGGTGATTCGAACACCTGGGGCTACCGTCCCGACAAGCCGGGCTGCCGCTTTGATGAAGAGGTCCGCTGGGTCGGGCGTCTGAGGCGGATCATGGGTCCGGAATACGATTTTATAGAGGAGGGGCTGAACGGGCGGACCACCGCGTTTGACGACCCGATCTGCCCGGGAAGAAACGGTCTGGAGACGCTTGAGGCGATCCTCCTGAGCCACTGCCCTCTCGATCTCATCATCATCATGCTCGGCGTGAACGACTACAAGGACTATATCCACAGCTCCAACTACGCGATGGCTGAGGCGCTGGGGCTTTACTGCGAGCGGATCCCAGCTATCTGCAGGAGCAACGGCCAGCCTGTCCCGAAGATCCTTCTGATCTCTCCCGCAGAGATAGACCCGGGCGTCCTGAAGCTGGATGAGGAGTTCCACGAGGATTCGATCGAGCGTTCCAAAGACTTCGGCCGCCGCGTAAAAGCGATAGCGGAGCGCCACGGAGCTGCCTTCCTGGACGCGGCTCCTTTGGTCAGGGCCAGCGATATCGACGGGCTGCACCTTCCTGCCGGCGAGCATGCCAAACTTGCCGAAGCCGTCGCGCCGCTCGTCCGCGAGTTACTCGGATAGCGAACAAAAAGAGCCTTGCGGCTCTTTTTTATTGTTTAGGTCTCAGCGGCTAATGCTTACAGCAGATTGATCTCGTCCGCCCCGAAGAGGTGCAGGACGCAGCTGTCAAAGTGGAGGCGCACCTTCTCGCCGTGGCGGAACATCAGGTCATGCTTTCCGGCAAGCTCCTTGTCCTGAGCTACAACTACGACCTCGTCGCCCTGTACGTCGCAGTGCAGGTGGACAGAGGATCCCATCATCTCGGCGTGAACGACTACAAGGACTATATCCACAGCTCCAACTACGCGATGGCTGAGGC
>JAFWFF010000189.1 GCA_017515765.1 Bacillota bacterium
GATGAGCACGAATATCCCCTTAAGCACGTTTACGATCACTTCGGTGAACAGCTCGTTCACGGTCTCGCAGTCGTTGGTGACACGGGTCACGAGCCTGCCGACCGGGTTGTCGTTGAAGAAGCTGATGTCGAGCGTCGTGAGGTGTGTGAACAGGTCTTCGCGAAGCGTGAATATGATCTTTTGACCGACGTAGGCGAGGATCATTGCCTGGCAGTATGTCAGGGCAAAGCCGCCCAGCACGGTCGCGAGGTAAAGGCGGCCCATGCGGATCACTCCGTCCGCCTGTTTCGCCACAACAAAATTATCTATCGCGTTCCCCAGGATCCTGGGCTGCATCAGTTCCAGCCATACCGTGCCGAGTATGATGGCCAGAGCCAGCAGAAACCAGCCGATATGGGGCTTTCCATACTTCAAAAGACGCAGGAAGGGATGCCTGGTCTTGCTCTTCATGCCCTGGTATTCGTCGTTCACAGGCCCAGTTCCTCCTTCCTCATCTTTTCCATGAGCTGCCGCTGCCAGAGTTCGGCATAGAAACCGCCGCGCGACAGCAGTTCGTCGTGCGTTCCGGACTCCGTGATGCGGCCGTCCTCTATAACTATTATCAGGTCGGCGTCCTGCAGGGTCGATAGGCGGTGCGCGATCAGGACGTTGGTCCTCCCGGCGCGCTTTTCGGCAAGGTTGCGCTTGATCTGTGCTTCGGTGTCGGTGTCGACCGCGGAGAGCGAGTCGTCCAGGATCAGGATCTCGGGATCCAGGATCAAAGCTCTCGCGATCGCTATCCTCTGCTTCTGGCCGCCGGAGAGGGAGACTCCGCGCTCGCCGACCATCGTATCGTAGCCGTCCTTGAAATCGGTGATATTGTCATGCACGCACGCGAGCCTGGCAGCCTCTTCTATCTCTTCTTGAGTCTTGCTGCGGTCGCCGAAGCGGATGTTGTCGGAAACGCTCGCGGAGAAGAGGAAGTCATCCTGCGGCACGTATCCGATGGCGCTCCTCAGGGTCTCGAGGCTCACGTCCTGTATGTTCTTCCCGCCTATCTTTATGGCTCCCGGCTCGGAATCGAATGCGCGCATCATAAGGTCGACCAGAGTCGTCTTCCCGGCGCCGGTCCTTCCCACTATTCCCAGAGTCTGCCCGCGCTCCACGCGGAAGCAGATATCTTTCAGAACGTCTGTATCGGTGCCCGGATAGCGGAAGGTGAGGTGCGATACCTCGATGCTGCCTTCCAGGTGCTCCGGGGCCTGAGTGCCGGCATGCTCTGCGGCAGATACATGCCCGGCTTCCGTGGCGGCTCCCGGCTCGGCGGCTTCCGGCTCGGGGTCTTTGATGTCGGACTCGGTGGCCAGGACGTCCTCGATACGCGCGAGGGAAGCGGAGCCTCTCGTCACCACGTTGATGGTGCGCCCGATCGCTGCGATCGGCCAGACGAGCATGTTGAGATACTGCACGAACGCAGCGAGGTCGCCGACCGTGATCCGGCCTCGGATGGCGATGAGCCCGCCGTAACCCACGGCGATCGCGATCGAGATGCCGGTGATCATTCGCATGAAGGGGAACATTATGGCTTCGATGCGGGTCTCTCGGATGTTGGCGCGCTTCGACTCGGAATTGACCTCGTAGAACGCGCGGCACTCCTGCTCCTCGCGCACGAAGGATTTGATCACTTTGATGCCGGAGAGGCGCTCCTGGACAAAGTCGGAGACCTTGGCGAACGCTTCCTGCCTGATGGTGAAGCGCTTGTGGATCTCGTTCCCCATGAACCGCGAAACCAGGGCGACCATCATGAGCGGCAGGATCGCGACGATCGAGAGCGTGAGGTCTATCTCGGTGACCATGCTGATGACCACCATGACCCCGATGACGAGCGTATCCATGCCCATCATTATGGTGATGGCGTAGGTCAGGCGGATCGCTTCTATGTCGTTGGTCATGAAGGCCATGATCTCGCCGGCCTTATGCTCGTGGAAATACGATTTGGGGAGGGTCAGGAGGTGGCTGAAGAGGTCGTCGCGCATGTCGCGCTCGATCTTGCGCGCGGAGCCGAAGATGCAGTAGCGCCAGCCGACGCGCCCGAACATGACGACCAGCGCGATCAAAGCCATCGCGATGAGCGCTTTGTTGAAGTCTCCGGAGGTTATGCTCCTGTCGGCGACTCCGTCGATGACGCTACCGACGATGACGGGGACCCGTACCTGGACCACGTCGGTCGCGATAAGGATCAGCGAACCGAGGATATAGCTCCATTTATAGCGCGAAAAGAACCTGCGGGCATAGCTGCTCCGCAGGAAGTACATCGCGCCTGTTTTCCTGTTTTGCTGTGCGGGTGATGACGCTTTTTCCGGCATGGTCCTTTAATGTCTGTTGAATATTTTGATCGTGTCAATACAGTGTGAACAGCCTGAATACGAACAGCACGAAGGCGATCCACATCACGGGCTGGATGACTTTGAAGCGGCCGCGGATGACGTTTAGGACGACCCACGCCAGCATCGCGAACATTATCCCGTTCGCGATCGAATAGGTGAAGGGCATCATTATCACAGCCAGGAAGCCGCCGACCGTGTCCGCGATATCATCGTCAAAGTCCATAAATTTGACTGAGCTCATCATGAGCATTCCTACCCAGAGCAGGGCGGGGGTCGTCGCGAATCCCGGGATCGCCAGGAATACGGGCGACAGGAACAGCGACAGAATGAACAAAACTCCCGTGGCGACCGAAGCGAGGCCGGTCCTTCCTCCCGCGGCGACTCTCGCGCTGGACTCGACGTATGAAGAGACCGTCGATGTTCCGAGGACTGCGCCGCATACCGTGCCGATCGCATCCGAGAGCAGGGCTCCCTTTGCTTCCGGGAGATGCCCCGCGTCGTCCAGAAGATCGCCTTTGGCCGCGATCCCGACGAGCGTTCCGACCGTGTCGAACACGTCGACGAAGAAGAATGAGAATATTATCACCACGAACTGCCCGATGTTCTGCGCGACCCAGCCGAAGTCGAAATCGAAGAAGTACGGCGCTGCCGGGATCAAAGATCTCCCGCTGAAGTCGGGGTACAGCGAATACGCCCCGGCTGCGGGATCCACCACGTAATGCCCGGTCGCCTGGCAGACCATTCCGAGCATCCAGGTGAGGAGGATCCCGTAGAGGATATAGCCCCTGACTTTAAAGTGGTACATCGCCGCTGTCGCGATGAATCCGATTATAGCGAGAGTGAACTCCACAGTCTTTACGTGGCCTAGAGCGACCAGCGTAGAAGCGTCGGAGATAACCACTCCTGCTCCCTTCAGGCCGACCAGGGTGATGAAGAGCCCGATCCCCGCGGTGATGCCGTGCTTCAGGTTCTGAGGGATGTCGTTTACCAGCTTCTCGCGGAAATTGGTGAAGGACAGCAGAATGAATACGATGCCTTCGCAGAAAACAGCCGCGAGGGCGATCTTCCACGGGTCGTTCACCCCCTGCTGTGCCATCGGTATGCAGACCGAATACGCGAAATACGCGTTCAGCCCCATTCCCGAAGCGAGCGCGATAGGATAGTTCGCGAGGAATGCCATGCAGAGCGTGGCGAACGCTGCGGACACTGCGGTCGCGGTAAACACCGCGCCGCTGTCCATCCCCGCATCCGCGAGGATGCTCGGGTTGACCGCCAGGATGTATACCATCCCTAGGAATGTGGTCGCTCCGGCGATCAGCTCGGTCCTGACGTCAGTATTCCGTTCTTTAAGTTTGAAGAATCTTTCCATGATGTGCCTTTGCTGCCCGGCGCTATGCGAAGGATTTCATCGCGTCGAGGGTCTTCTGGAGCAGGTCGTCAAGCTCCCAGCCGAGCATCTCGGCGCCCTGGATCACGACTTCGCGGTCCACGCCCGCCGCGAACCTCTTATCCTTGAATTTCTTCTTGAGGGACTTCAACTCCATGTCGCTGCAGCTCTTTGACGGCCTCATCAAAGCTGCCGCGCCGATCAGCCCGGTCAGCTCGTCGCAGGCGAAGAGCACCTTCTCCATCTCGCGCTCCGGCTTGACGTCGCAGCAGAGCCCGTAGCCGTGGGAGCAGACCGCATGTATGATGTCCTCACTCACGCCCGCCTCGCGCAGGAGCTCGGGCGCTTTGACGCAGTGCTCATCAGGCCACATCTCGAAATCTATGTCGTGGAGGATGCCCACGACTTCCCAGTAGTCCGCCTCATCGGCATAGCCCAGCTCGTTGGCGAACCATCTCATGGTCTTGCCCACGGTCTCGCTGTGCTCCATGTGGAACGGCTCCTTGTTGTACTTTGCTACCAGTTCAAGCGCTTCTTCTCTTGTCAGCATGTCAGTTCTCCTTTAGTCAGTTTGTTTCTTGTATGCTATATGCGTTTTCACGCAGTGGTTTGGCTGATTTTACTACGAGACGGACTTTTTTCAAGCGTCTGCAATCGCAGACGAGCTTTTAGGGGGCTTCTCCGTAAAAACGACCCGCTATCCGGACAGTTTTTTTACGAGAAGGCTTTTTTCAGGCTTCTGCTATCGCAGACGAGCTTTTAAGGGGCTTCTCCGTAAAAAACAAGCAGAAAGCGCGCCGGCCGGGCTCAGTTCTTTGCGACGAGGCGCTCTTCTTTGCTCGGGAGCTGGGCGATTATCACTGCGGCGAAGATCACGACGCAGCCGAGCAGCTCGATCAGGGTCATCTTCTCGTGGAGGATGAGCGCGCCGGTGAGCACGGCGAAGACGGATTCAAGGCTCAGTATCAAAGAAGCCGCAGCCGGGTCGGCGTCTTTCTGGCCTATTATCTGGAGGGTATAGCCTATGCCCGCGCTGAAGACGCCGGCGTAGATGATCGGGAACCAGACAGAGAGGATCTGCCTGAAGTCCGGGGATTCGAAGATGAAC
>JAFWFF010000190.1 GCA_017515765.1 Bacillota bacterium
ACCGGTATCTCCGCCGTCTCCGGTGTCTCCGCCGTCTCCGGTGTCTCCGCCGCCGGTATCTCCGCCGCCGGTGTCTCCGCCGTCTCCGGTATCTCCGCCGCCACCGGTATCTCCGCCGCCGGTATCTCCGCCGTCTCCGGTATCTCCGCCGCCACCGGTATCTCCGCCGTCTCCGGTATCTCCGCCGCCGGTGTCTCCGCCGCCGGTATCTCCGCCGCCGGTGTCTCCGCCGTCTCCCGGATCGTCAGGATTCTGCGGATCCGAATCATCCGTCGGATCGTCAAGGATGTCATCCTGGTTTCCGGCGTCTGCATTGTGCTCATCGACGTCCAGATCCATGGTGCCGGTGGAATTGCCCCTGTAATACGCGACCATATTGCTGATCTCTATCATCGTATCGCTCGGCACATAGTCCATCTGGCCGAAGACGTTCTGATGCAGGGCGACCACGTCGCCGTACAGGTCAGAGGGGAATACATAGGAAATGTTGTTGAGATATCCCGTGGAGATGCTGTACGGGAAGCCTTTGCTCCCGACAACGCTGTATTTGTTGATGTTCATTCCCATCAGCATGATGTCGCGGTTGCTGAGGCTCGTTCCGATCTGCGGGAGCGTCGTGTCGATCAGCTTATTGATGTCGGAAACGTTCATGGTCTTGACTTTTTCAAGGATGAGCCCGATTATCGTGCGCATGCGCTCGGTACGCTTGAAGTCGTCGCCTACGCCCTTCCTGATGCGGCCGTAAGACACTGCCTGGGCTCCGTCAAGGGTATACTGCCCTTCTCCGTCGCACAGCCGGTAATCCTTCTTGCCGATGTTGTCCGCGGTCTCGATGGTGTATTTGTTCAGCTCGTAGATCTCATATTCCTCTACGTAGACGTCAACTCCTCCTATCGCGTCCACGACGTCCGCGACGGCCTTGAAGTTGAACAGGATATAGTCTTTGATGTTGAGGTCCAGCGCCTGGTTGACGCTCTTGATCGTCGTTTCCAGGCCTCCGTAAGCAAAGGCGTGGGTGATCTTGTCGTAGAATCCCTGGTCGCCCATCCTGAGGAAGGTGTCGCGGTAGATCGAAGTCAGGAAGACCTCGCCCGTCTCTTCTTTGATGCTCGCCACGATCAAAGCGTCCGCGCGCCATCCTTCCAGATTCTTAAGGTCTCTGGAGTCGACGCCGACGAGCAGGATGTTGATGAATCCGTCCACGTCAACGCAGGAAAGCTCCGCCTCGTCTATCTTCTCTTCGGGACGCGTTATCTTTCCGAGCTTGGTGTCGACGTAGGAATACGCCACCATACCGCCGAACATGGTCACCAGAAGGACCATTGCGACAAGTTTGAATACTATCCTCAATCGGCTTATCAAGTTGGGTTTTCGCGGTGTTACGTTCATTCGCTTTTCCTCCCGTAAACCGTTAACGTCTATAACTAAAAAGATATTATACCATCTTTTGATTCCGAATGCAAAGAGCGCATCCCTGCGCCTTTCCTCTGCAGCCCGCACAGCCTGACATCCCGGCATTTTCAGCGAGTTCTTCCCGGGTCCCGGCAATGAACGAACCGCATCTTGTGAAGGGAGGCCTCATCACGCCGTCTTCGCTCACCGATACGCCTATGCGCTCCGCGCGGGTCATCTCAACGATCGCCGACGCGAGTTCCAAAGGCGTCCCGCCTATGCCCGGCCCTGCCATCTCCGAGAGCATGATGCCTAAGGCTTCAGCCTCATCTTTAAGGTCTTTCTCCAGTATAAGGGTGGCTGCGTTCAGGATCGCGTTTGACCATAGTCCTTCAGCCAGGCCGTCTCCTTCCGCTTCAGGGAGGCTGACCGTAAAGAAGAACCTGCGCATGCCCTCCCCTTCCTCAGGCACTTCCGCAAGGACCGAGGCAAGAGGCAGATGCGCGGCGAAGAAGTCTTCTCCGGGCTCTTCAAGCCCGCGTACCGAGTCCATGCGTGACGCGAGCCCATGCACCTCATCCATATCAAAGCATATGAGTCTTTCTTCTGCGATCATCCATATTCTCCTTCAGCCGGACCAAATTATGATACAATAGCATATAGAGGAACAAGCGTGCAATTCATGGAGGTTTTATGAAGAAATCCGAAACCGGTTTTTCCCTTATACTCGCTTCCGGGTCTCCCCGCAGGCGTGAGATCGTTGAAGCCCGCGGCATAGACCATTATATCATGCCTGTCGACGCGGAAGAGACTTTGCCGCGCTCGATGGACGGCCGCGAGGCAGTGATGTATCTCGCCCTCAAAAAGGCCTTCGCCGCCCTTGACGAGCTGGACAGACGCTGCGTCTCCTCACCCTTTGATCTTCCGCTCGCGGATCCGCACGCGCCTTGCTATATACTGGCTGCAGATACCGTGGTCTGGGACGGCGAGATCCTCGGCAAGCCGAAAGACCGCGAAGACGCTCTCAGAATGCTCATGAAGCTCTCCGGAGGGCATCATTACGTCTTCACCGGGGCCTGCCTCATCTCCTTTGACCGGTCAAAAAAGCTCCTCCTCTGCGAGGAATCGAAAGTCTTTTTCAAAAAATATACCGAGGACGACATCCGTGATTATCTCGACACTCCCGAGCCGTACGACAAGGCCGGAGCGTATGCCGTTCAGGGCTATTTCTCGAGGTTTACGGACCATTTGGAGGGCAGCCGGGACAATGTCATCGGCCTTCCTGCCGACGCCGTCATAGCGGCCGTCAGGACGCTTCAGGTCACATAGTTCATCCATTTCCCCGAGCGGAAGCGCGGGATGCATAGCGCGATCTTAACTCCTGCGTCGGCAAGGCTCACAAGGCCCATGGTCGAAGGCAGGTCCAGACGGAAGACCAGGATGCATACGAAGGTCCCGCCCATCATTATCACTATATTGCAGATCATGTCCACGAACATGCAGAACACCGCGTCGCCGCCCGCTCTGAGTATTCCAATTATGAAGATATACGCGAACATCTCGGGGTTATCAGGTAAGCCTGCACTTTTATCGTGCGCACCAGGAGCTCCATGCTCTCCGCCCCGAATCCGTAAACTCCGGCGATCGGCCTCGCGATCAGGAGCAGGATCAAAGTGGCAGCCACGTTCAGGACCATCACGGTGAACAAAGCGAGCTTTGCGTAATAGAACGCGACGTCTGATCTCTTTTGTCCCAGCTTTTCTCCTATGATCATGGCGGTCGCGTTTCCGACTCCGAAGAATGCCGACTGCAGGAGCTCAGTCACCACATTGGTCACCTGCGTTACGGCGAGGGCCGCTGTTCCGAGAAGCCCGTAGGCTGCGAAGATGACCGCGGTAACAAGGGACCAGATCCATTCGGTAAAGGCTACGGGAAGAGCGATCCTCAGGACTCTTTTGAAAAGATCGCGGTCAAAGCCGAGAAGCTCAGCGAGCGAAGCGCTGAACGGATGGTCTTTGGCCTTTTTGACATATAATAGGAGCATCGTGAGCTCGCATATCCTGGCGACGCAGGTGGCTATCGCCGCGCCGTTCACCCCGAGCGCCGGAAAGCCGGCTTTTCCAAAGATAAGCACATAGTTCAGGACGAGGTTCACAGAAAGCGCGCCTGCATTTATAAGTGTCACCGCCCTGAGCCTCTGGATAGCCCTGGAGTTGAAGGATATCACAAACGAAAGCGCCGTAAGCGCGTAAGACAACGCGACGATACGCATATAATACGCGCCCAGCTCAACCACCGCAGGATCCCTTGAAAACAGCCTGACAAGGCCGGGAGCAAAGATCTCCGCAGCTACGGTCACAAGTGCGCCCAGAGAGAATCCGATCACAGCGTCGATGCCGAGCACGCGCCTGACGCCTTTGAGATCCCCTGCCCCGAAGTACTGGGACGCGAAGACCGAGGCCCCGCTGTACAGTCCGAAGAGGTACAGAGAGTACACGAAAAACACCTGGTTCGCCGCGCCTACAGCAGCCACGTGGTCTTCTCCGAGCCTTCCGATCATCACTGTATCGAGAAGGTTCACGCCGATGCTTATGAGGTTCTGTCCCACGATCGGGAGGCCTATCAGAAGCATCTTTCTGAAATATGCGTTTCGTTCTTGCAGCCTGTCCATATTAAGTGATTATAATAGCAAAAGAGCGGCTGCGCAATACGCAGCCGCTCCTGTTCTTCTGGTCTTTCCGGGGACTATTTCAGAGCGTCGGCAAGAGCTTCGGCGTTGTCCCAGGCGTCCATGATCTCGGGGATGACCTTGTAGAGGTCACCGACGATACCGTAGTCAGCCACTTCGAAGATCGGGGCGTCGGGATCTTTGTTGATCGCGACGATGCACTCGGAATTCTGCATTCCGGCCAGGTGCTGGATAGCTCCGGAGATACCGCAGGCGAAGTAGATCTTCGGCTTTACGGTGGTTCCGGTCTGTCCTACCTGATGGTCGTGTCCGATCCAGCCGGCGTCTACGCAGGCACGGGAGGAACCGACGACTCCGCCGACCTTGTCAGCGAACTTCTGGATCAGTTCGAATCCCTCGGGTCCGCCCAGTCCTCTTCCGCCGGAGCAGATGATGTCGGCGTCGGTCAGGGAGACGAGCTCCTTGGCGGACTTGACTATCTCGAGGACTTTGACTCTGAGGTCAGCATCGGTGAGAACGGGCTTAAACTCGACTACTTCGCCGGTAGCATCCGGATTGGGCTCGAGCTTCTGCATGACGCCCGGTCTTACGGTAGCCATCTGCGGTCTGGAGGTCGGGCTCACGATGGTAGCCATGAGGTTTCCGCCGAATGCCGGACGGGTCATCTTCAGCTTCTTGTCGGGATCGTTCCTGTCGAGGCCGGCGGTGTTGAGCGTAGTGTTGGCTTCAGCAAAGTCGATATACTTCGCCAGGCTGATGTCGAGGTGCGTGCAGTCTGCGGTAAGTCCGACGTTCGCGCGTCCCGCGACACGGGGAGCCAGGTCACGTCCGATATGAGTCGCGCCGTAGAGGATGATCTCGGGTTTGAACTTCTGGATGGCCTGTGTGATGACGGAAGTATAGGCGTCCGTCGTGAATTTCTCGAGAAGCGGATCGGTCACTGTATAGACCATGTCCGCGCCGTATGTGAAGCACTCCTTGGGAAGATCCTTGACCTGTTCTTCGGAACCTACCAGGAGAGCCACGACCTTGGCGTCATCGCCAAGCTCGGCAGCGAGGCGCTTGCCTTCGCCGATGAGTTCCAGAGCAACGTTCATGATCTTTCCGTCGCGCTGTTCTGCGAATACCCAGATATTCTTATATTCAGCAAAATTTACTTCTGACATTTTACTCTCCTCCCACTTAGATCACGTGTTTCTTCTTCAGGCTGCCGACGAGCTTCTGAGCGATATCCTTCTCGGTATCGCCGTCGAGCATCGTACCCTTCCCCTTCGGCTTCGGTGTGAAGGATTTGAATACGTTGGTCGGAGAGGCCTTCAGACCGACGGTGGTAAGATCGACTTCCACGTCCTTGGCGTTCCAGACAGTGATCTTCTTGTCCGGATTGAAGATGCCTGCCATATTCATATATCTCGGAGTGTTGAGCTCCTTGGTGCAGGTCAGCATGCAGGGGATCGGAGCCTCGATGACTTCGTATCCGTCCTCGAGCTGTCTCTGGACCTTGACGCTCTTCTTGTCGGGAGCGATCTCAAACTTCTGGACATATGTGACCTGGGGCAGATTCAGTTTTTCAGCGATCTGCGGTCCTACCTGGGCGGTATCTCCGTCGATAGCCTGGCGGCCGGAGAAGATCATGTCGAAGGGCAGTTTCTTGATGACTGCGGTGATGGCGTTGGAGGTCGCCCATGTGTCGGAGCCGCCGACTGCTCTGTCGGAGAGAAGAACGGCTTCGTCAGCGCCCATGGCGATGCACTCGAAGAGCATGTCCTGAGCCTGGGGCGGTCCCATGCTTACCACGGTGACGTGGATGTTTTCGGGATCTGTATCCTTCAGTTTAAGAGCCTCTTCGAGAGCGTTGGCATCATCGGGGTTGAGGATGCTGGGAACGCCGTCTCTGATGAGGGATCCCGTTTCCGGATTGATCTTGGTCTCATTGGTATCCGGTACCTGTTTGGCACATACGATGATATTAAACATTCTGAAATCCTCCTTATCCTACTTGCCGATGACGTTGGCCGCGATGACCATTCTCTGGACCTCCGAAGTACCTTCGTAGATCTCGGTGATCTTGGCGTCTCTCATCATTCTCTCGACCGGATAATCCTTCGTGTATCCGTAACCGCCGTGGAGCTGCACGCACTTGGTGGTGACTTCCATAGCGGTCTCGGCGGCGAAGAGTTTCGCCATGGCGGCGTTCACGCCGTAAGGAAGACCTGCTGTTTCATTGTACGCGGCTTTGTAGACCAGGAGACGCGCAGCCTCGATCTTGGTGGCGAGGTCGGCGACGACAAAGGTCAGTGCCTGGAACTGGGAAAGCTTCTTGCCGAACTGCTTTCTCTGCTTCATATATTCGATGGTAACGTCGAGAGCTCCCTGAGCGATACCGAGAGCCTGGGAGGCGATGCCGATACGGCCGCCGTCCAGTGTGGACATTGCTACCTTGAAGCCCTTGCCGAGGCCGCCGATGAGCCTGTCCTTGGGGATGCGCATGTTCTGGAAAATGAGCTCGGTCGTGGAGGAAGCGCAGATACCCATCTTGTCCTCAGTCTTTCCGACGGAGAATCCCTTATCGGTCTTCTCTACGATGAAAGCGCTGATACCGCGGTTGCCCTGGGATTTATCGGTCATCGCCATAACGATGAACACGTCGGCAAAACCGCCGTTGGTGATGAAGCATTTGGCTCCGTTGATGACCCACTCATCTCCGTCGAGTTCAGCTCTGGTCTGCTGTCCGGAAGCGTCGGTACCGGCGTTCGGCTCTGTAAGTCCGAAAGCGCCGAGCTTCTTTCCGGAGAGAAGATCCGGGAGATATTTTCTCTTCTGCTCTTCTGTGCCGTATTTGTAGATCGGCCAGCAGCAGAGAGAGGTGTGTGCGGAAACGATTACAGCCGTGGAGGCGCATACTCTTGCAAGCTCCTCAACGGTAATGGCATATGAGATGTTGTCACCGCCTGCCCCGCCGTACTCCTTGGGGAAAGGAATGCCCATGAGTCCGTATTTAGCCATCTTCTCGACGGTCTCGGCCGGGAACCTGTGCTCCTTGTCGATGTCCGCCGCGAGGGGCTCAACTTCGGTCTCAGCAAACTCTCTCACCATTTTCCTTACGAATTCCTGTTCCTTCGTCAGTTGAAAATTCATGTATTTGCCTCCTTGATAATATTGTACATGACCGTGTGATTGTTAAAAATAACACACACCTCCATTAAACCACTAAAAAGCGCGGCTTGCAAGGCTCTATTAATTTTTTAACAAGCCGCGCCGCGCGTATTTCGCCTGATGCGATATCGGTTCACTTATTGGTTGATGTTTCAGCAGGTGATCTCAACGATCTCCTCGGATTCGACGGCAGCTTTGATCAGCGCCTCGACGTCCAGGGCAGCCTCGGACTTCTCGATCCGCTCCAGCTTCGGCTTGGTGGTCGGGTGCTTCGGCAGGAATACCGTGCAGCAGTCCTCATACGGCTCGATCGACTTCTCGAACGTCCCGATCTCTTCGGCTTTCGCGATTATATCGACTTTGTCCATGGCGATCAAAGGCCTCATCACCGGCATCGAAACGCTGGCGTCCGTCACCACGAGCGCCTCCGCGGTCTGGCTCGCGACCTGGCCGAGGTTCTCTCCGGTTATAAGCATCATCGCCCCGCATTTCTTCGCGATCTGCTCCGCGATCCTCATCATGAAGCGCCTCACGTGGATGGTGGTCTCCGCTTCCGGGCAGTGCTGCACTATCTCCTCCTGGATCGGAAGGATGTTTATGACGTGCATCCTGAAGTTCCCGCAGTAGGACGCCACGATCCCCGCGAGCTCCTCCACCTTCTCCTGCGCCCTCGGGGAGGTGTATGGATATGAGTGGAAGTGGACCGCTTCGATCATCATCCCGCGCTTCGCCATCATCCAGGCGGCAACAGGCGAATCTATGCCGCCGGAAAGAAGGATGAGCCCCTTCCCGTTCGTGCCGAGCGGAAGGCCGCCGAAGCCTTTGATCTTGTCGGTATAGATGTACGATCTGTCATGCCTCACGTCGACAAAGAGATAGACGTCCGGATCGTGCACGTCGACTCTCAGGACCTTGCAGCCCTTAAGAACGCTGGCCCCGACCCTGCGCGCGATCTCCGGGGAAGTTACGGGGAAGCTCTTGTCGGCGCGCTTCGCCTCGACCTTGAAGGTGCTTACGCCCTTGGTCTCGATC
>JAFWFF010000191.1 GCA_017515765.1 Bacillota bacterium
CATCACCGGTCAGGAGCAGATACGCCGCCGCCTTTGAAGCGGCTGCGGCGCAGCTTCCCGTGGTGAAGCCTGATCTCAGTTCTTTGTTTTTGTCGGTCGTGTCGTTCATGCTGATCTCTCCGGTGTCTATGCATTGGTCCGGGCGAAGATCCCGCGGACCGCAGCCATAAGCTTGTCATTGTCCCCGGGCCTTCCGACGGATATGCGGATATATGATGAGTCAAGGCCTCTGAAATTCGCGCAGCTCCTCAGCAGGATGCCTTGTCCGGAAGCGAGCTCCTCCAGGAACTTTAAGCCGTCGGAACCTGCCGGGACGCGTATGAGGATGAAGTTGGTATCGGAAGGGAAGACGGTGAATCCGAGCCCGGTCAGGCACTCTGTTAGGCGCGCGCGTTCTGCCGCGTTGCGCTTCAGTGAATCCGCCGCATAATCTGTGGTCTTCTGTACTTCGGCGCAGGCGATCCCGACCGCTTCCGAAAAGACGGAGAGGTTCCACTCCGGGAGGGCAAGCCGGATCCTCTCCGCAGCCTCGCGCGAACCGCAGACCACGTAACCGATCCTGGCGCCGGGGACCGCGAAGATCTAGGTGAAGGCTTTGACGCGCAGAAGCCCGCCGAACGGCTGAATTTCAGATGCTTCCCGATCCGCCGCGCCGGTCTTCCCGCGAGAAGTCAGGTCGATGAAGCACTCGTCGAGCACGGCGGTGATCCCGCGCTCGCGGCAGATGCCGAGAATGTCAGTTTTGACGGCAGGGGGGATGAGGCGTCCGGTCGGGTTGTTCGGATCGGCGAGGAAGAGCATATCGATGTCGGCTTCGCGGACAAAGCTGCACGCAGCCTCGCCCAGGCAGAATCCGTCTTCCGGGCTGAGCGTGAAGCGCTCCTGCTCAATGCCTCCGCAGGCTCTTTCGTATCCGGAGTAGCAGGGATCGAACAGGCCTATCCTGCGCGGTGAAAAAGCCCTTACTATTGCAGTGAAGAGCTCGGAAGCGCCGTTCCCGCAGACGATGAGATCCGGGTCCGCGTCTTCAAGCGCGCCGATCGCTTCCCTGAGCGCCCGGTATTCCGGGTCGGGATACCTGTTCATCTTAAGAGCGGCTTCCCTCGCTGCCTGAAGGACCGGTTCGGGAAGGGGGCAGGCGTTCACGCTTGCCGAGAGGTCTGTATCTATGCCGTCCAGCCAGCCTGTGCCGCCGTGAGGATGCTTAATCATCTTCTGATATCCTCGCTTCCCTGAGCATCGCGTAGATCGCCTTCATATCCATGTTCTCCTCAAGAACGTCTGCGAGGCGGTCGTATTCTTTCTCTTTGAATTCGCGGCGGCTCATCTCGCCTGTGGTGTCCGCGGTCACGCCTTTGGATTTCGCGAGGCAGCGGATCACGCTTCCCGCGACTCCTGCCTCATCAAAGAAACCGTGCACGTATGTGCCGTAGACGTTTCCGCACCTGACGCCGGTCCCGGCGGGGGTGAAGGCGCTAAGTTCTTCTCCCTCTTCGCAAACGGGTACGGTCTTTCCCATATGGATCTCGTAGCCGGTTATCCCGCGGCCGGTGAGCTCCGGGAAACAGGCTCCTCCGTCGAGGACCGAGCCTTCGAACTGGCGGGTGGTCTTTACGGCCTCCATGACCGTTTTGATCGGGAGGAGCCCGAGGCCCTCTTCGGATCCGCCGTCCTCGACTCCGAGCGGGTCGCAGACCTCGCGGCCGAGGATCTGGAAGCCGCCGCAGATCCCGAAGAGAGGCCTTCCGGAAGCTTTATGCGCCCGGATGAGCTCCTCCATCCCGGATGACCTGATCCAGCGGAGGTCGGCGATCGTGTTCTTTGATCCCGGGATCACGACCATGTCGGGATCGCCGAAATCGCGGACGTCGTCCACGTAGCGCACGGAAACGTCCCGGAACTGCTCGAATACGTCGAGATCGGTGAAATTCGAGAGCCAGGGGAGCCTGACGCAGACAATGTCGATGGCTTTCGCGTCCCGCGGGCTTTTCCGGAGGAACCTTTCGGAGAGGGAATCCTCGTCCTCGAGCCTGAGTTTGGTGTATGGCACCACTCCGACAAAGGGGACGGGGAGCATATCCTTCATCATCTCGATGCCCGGATCGAGCAAAGTCTTGTCGCCGCGGAATTTGTTTATGACGAGGCCGGCGAGGTGGCTCTTTTCCTTTTCGGAGAAGAGCATATACGTGCCGAGCAGCTGGGCAAAGACGCCGCCGCGGTCGATGTCTCCGACCAGGATGACAGGCGCGTTGAGCATCTCGGCGAGTCCCATATTGACTATGTCCTTCTGCCTCAGGTTTATCTCGGCGGGCGAGCCCGCGCCTTCGATCACGACTATGTCGCATTGATCCGCAAGCTGCCTGAAAGCGGACTTGACCTCGGGGATGAGGCTGAGCTTATATTGGAAATACTCGCGGGCGGTCATATTGCCGATCGAGCGGCCGTTCACTATGACCTGGGAGCTCGCGTCCGCGGTAGGCTTGAGGAGGATCGGATTCATGGCAAAAGAGGGCTCGACGCCGCAGGCCTCTGCCTGCATCGCCTGCGCCCTGCCTATCTCGAGCCCCTCCGGCGTAACGAAGGAGTTCAGCGCCATGTTCTGGGATTTGAAGGGGCGGACCCTGTATCCGTCTCTGGAGAACACTCTGCAGAGACCGGCGGCCAGAAGGCTCTTGCCCGCGTTGGACATGGTGCCCTGGACCATTATTACTTTAGCCATCGATCGTACCTCCTTGCGGGGATCGGCCCGCAAGATGACTCGCGGTCCTCCGCGCAGCCCGGAATGGGGAAGCACAGCAGGACCGCAGGAATTATCAGTAGAAATCTATTCGGTTGGATTGCGGCAGGGCCGCTGTTTTGCTTACTGGATGGAGGCGGAGTCCAGCCTGATCTTGTATTCGATCTCGTGCGGGGTGCTCATGGCCGTGGTGTCGGCGAGCACTGTGATGAACCTGTCGAATACGGAGACCGGGATCTCGAAGACCGAATTGCCCTCGGTGTTGACCGGGAGGTATTTCTCGCCTTCCACTACCATATAGTCGTAGTTCGGGCTGCTCCAGCCGACCGTGAGAGTGCACTTGCCGCCGCTCACAACGAGCTTGGCAGGGGAGTCCACTGAAGCTTTGCCGGATCCGCCGCTGAGTTCGACCGCGACTGTATACTCGCCGTCGGCGAGAGCAAGGCTCTCCGCGGTATTCAGAATTCCGTCGGCAAAGGCGTCCAAAGGAAGGGAATCGCTTCTGAAGACCAGAGTCCTCTCGTACCATTTCTCTTTCTTGTCGCTGAAAGCCGCGAGGTCGATCCCCTTGTCGAGCGCTTCGACGGGGATGGTGAACGTGTGGGCTCCTGACGCGTCTTCAACGGGGAGGACGTAGTCCGCTTCGGCCGCGGCGACGGCTTCTTCACCGGTTCCGGGGAACACATAGCGGTAGCCTTTGCCGCCCATGGTCATCACTGCGGTCATCTCGCCGTTCGCTACGGTGAGCTCGCAGGACGAGATCTTGAACATCGATGAGCTGCAGCTCACGGTGACGTCATATGTGCCGTCCTTCAGATCTTTTCCTTCGATCGGGACCATCCAGTCCTCGACCACGTCTTCGACTTCGGTCATCTCAGACGAGTCGGCTATCTGGGAGTCGCCGGACGACTCCTGCTGCTGTTCTTCCTGCTGCTCCTGCTGTTCCTGTCCGCCGCCGTTGTCCGCCGGCTCCTTTGATCCGCAGCCTGCCGCGAATATCATCAGCGCGATCAGCAAAACCGCCAGAATGCTTCTTTTCTTCATGATCTTCCTCTTCCTTTATGATACGGACAGGCCGATGCGCCGTATCGGCGCGCCGGCCTGTTTTTGTTTTATTTGTTCAGTTGCTGACTACAGGGTGTCGATGGCAGCCTGGGCGTGCTCGACGAAGATCTGCTGGATCTCGGGGAACTGTCCGAGGCCTCTCAGCAGGCAGGTGACTTCGTAACCGGCAGCGGTGAACTGGCTGTACCAGGACTCGGGATCTTCCGGATCCGCCATATCGTTGTTGGCGTGGTCGCCGGCAACGATCATAAGGGGCTCAAGGATGACTTTCTTGTAGGTGCCCTTGGCGTTGATGGCTTCGATCAGGTCCTCGAGGGAGGGCTCGGCCTCAACGGTTCCGACATAGTAGTTCTCATATCCGAGGTTGTTGAATACGCCCTGCATCTGGGCATAGACTTTGTTGTATTCGTGCTCGGTGCCGTGTCCCATGAAGCAGATGGCGGTCTCGCCGTCGTCATATTCCTTGGTGGCTTCGTAGACGATCTTCGCTACTCTCTCAAAGTCCTCGTCGGAGGTGAGGAGGGGCTCGCCGACTACGATCTTGTCAAAAGCGTCGCTGTAGTTCGCAAGCTCGGCGATGACGTCGTCATACTCGAATCCGTGCATGAGGTGGGTCGGCTGTACGACAAGGGTCTTGACTCCGTTGGCAACGGCGCGGTCCATGGCCTGGCCGAAGTTGTCGATCACTTCGCCGTCTCTTCTCTGGACGTGGTCGATGATGATCTGGGCGGTGAATCCGCGGCGTACGCTGAATTCCGGGAAGGCTTTCTCAAGAGCGTCTTCGATGGCGCCGATGGTCATCCTTCTGCTGTCGTTGAAGCTTGTTCCGAAGCTGACTACCAGGAGTTCCTGCTCGCCGATCTCGTCCTGGTTCCTGGGGTTGTCCAGGGAGGCGTCGCCGGTCTCGTAGTTCTCTTCGTCTTCTTCCTCTTCAGCTTCTTCTTCCTGCTGTTCTTCCTGCTGCTCCTCCTGCTGGTCCTCGCCTGCAGGCTCTTCTTTCTTTCCACATCCGGCCAGCATCATCATGACCATCGTGAGTACGAGCAGAAGTGCGATGATTGATCTCTTTTTCATTGTTGTTAAATTCTCCTTTCAACGAAAAAAGCTTTTGTGCTGCCGCATCTCCGCAAAGAGGCACATCAACACAAAAGCACATCGCACGCTTGCGTCATGAGTCAAACCCACGTGACCTCATTCACGGTATCCGGCAATCATCCGGACAGATCAGCCTTCGGCAGGTTTCCTGGCTTGAGGGTCACAGCTCGGCGCCGCCTTCCCGGAACCGCCCCGATGTTGAACGGTATCTCCAGTGACATAATGGCGCTTCGCTCGCCTGATACAGTGACGGGATCGCACGGGACTCACACCCGTTTCCCTTTTGACCGCGCGCTTGGACACGCGGCACCGACTGCTTTCGATTGTTCCGCAGGCAATTCTACCACCAAAACTACCTTATTACAAGGGATTTCGCGTACAAAACTGCCGAAAACCGCATAATTCTGCCGTTTTCAGAATATTCAGCGCTCCGACGTGAGCAAAGCCGGGCTGCCGCGGCACGGCGTCCGGCCAAACGCCCGCGCTTTCGTTTTGGGCTTTCTTGGTGTATACTGTCGGAGAAAGCCCGGAAAGATCGTAATGGTATAAGAGGCGGTTCAGTGAAGTTCATCGACATAGTACCGGTTTTGATATGCGGCTTCGCATTGGATCTGCTGCTTGGGGATCCGGAGGCGATACCGCACCCTGTAGTCCTGATCGGGAAGCTGATCAGGCGGACCGAGCGCGCCGTCCGGCCCAGGTTCGCTGCGGACAAGAAAGGAGAGCGGGCCGCGGGGGCCCTGTTCGCCGTGATAGTCGCTGCGGTCTGCTTTATAGTCCCCGCAGCGGTGCTGGCGCTCTGCGGCATGGTGAACAAATGGCTCAGATTCGCCATCGAAGTCTTCTGGTGCTGGCAGATCTTCGCTGCAAGGACGCTCGCCAGAGAGGCGCGCATGGTCAGGGAAAAAGTGGATTTCGGAGACCTCTCCGCGGCAAGGACGCAGATCGCTCGCATAGTCGGGCGCGACACGAGCGGGCTCTCCATGACGGAGATCATCAAAGCCTGCATCGAGACCGTGGCGGAGAGCGCGTCAGACGGAGTTATCGCCCCGATGTTCTTCATGGCCATAGGCGGAGTGCCGCTCGGCTTTCTGTATAAGGCGATCAATACCATGGATTCCATGGTAGGATATAAGAACGATGAGTACAGATATTTCGGGACGGCTGCCGCGAGGCTCGACGACGCTGCGAACTTCATACCCGCGAGGCTGACCGCGCTCCTCATGATAGCGGCGGCGCCTTTGATCGGGCTAAACGGGAAGCGGGCGATGGCGATGTGGAAGCGCGACAGGCTGAAGCACCTCTCACCGAACAGCGGGAATCCAGAGTCCGCGTGCGCCGGAGCGCTTGGGGTGCAGCTCGGAGGCGACGCGACGTATTTCGGAAAACTGTATAAGAAAAGCACGCTCGGGGATCCTGACCGCGAGGTCTGCCTGGGCGATATAGATAAGGCTGTAAAACTGATGTACGCTGCGTCCCTGGCATCGCTTATCCTGATGGCGGCATTTAGGGCGCTTTCGTTTGCGCTTTGATCGGAGAAAAGGAGAGAGATATGGAATTTGAATTCGTCCGCCCGTCGGAGATCGAGAAGAGAAGCTTTGAGATCATAACAAAGGAGCTCGCGGAAAAAGGGCTTGAGATAGACGAGAGGTACGCGCACATCATCAAGCGCTGCATCCACACTTCCGCGGATTTCGACTACGCTGAGACCATGTATTTCTCCGACGGCGCCGTGGAAGCGATATCCGGGGCAATCAGGAGCGGCTGCTATATAGTGACGGATACGAATATGGCGAAGGCGGGCATCAACAAAAGGCTCCTGGAAGAATGGGGGACCGAGGTCTGCTGCTTCATAACTGACAAGGACGTGGTCGCGAACTCGATCGGCCACAGCGGGACACGCGCTTCTTTCGCCATGGAGAAGGCCGCGGATCTCGACAGGCCGGTGGTGTTCGCAGTTGGAAACGCCCCGACAGCGCTCAAGGCGATAGTCGATCTGAAGGAGTGGCGCGGCTTCGAACCTGTCGGCGTGGTCGGCGTTCCTGTGGGATTCGTGAACGTCGAGGCGAGCAAAGAACTCCTGATCGAGTCGGGCATCCCCTGCATAGTGAACCGGGGCAGGAAGGGCGGCAGCAATATCGCTGCCTGCATAATAAACGCGATACAGTACGCGATCCGCGACG
>JAFWFF010000192.1 GCA_017515765.1 Bacillota bacterium
CACGTCGCGTATTTGCTGTCACGGAGATCCGACACCTCCGAAAGCTCCTCGGGTGACAGCGCTCCGAACACCGCACCTTCTCCCGCGAGCGAGCTCTTAAGATAGTTCCAGAACTCAGAGACCGTCATCGAAGGATCGCGCACATAGTCCCTGATGTTCCCGATGCGGCTCCGGACTGATTTGCTGCTCTTGTCGCGGAACTTCTCGGGGTCGGCGTTCAGCGCGCGCGCGACCGCCTCCGGGTCGGAATCGTAGAGAAGGGTCCCATGATGGAGCACCCTGCCTTTCATAACGCGCTGGGCGCTTCCGGAGACTTTGCGGCCGCAGACCAGGATGTCGTTTCTGCCTGACGCCTCCGCGTCGCATCCGAGCTCTCTGAGCGCGCGGACCACTGGCGCGGTGAAGCGTTCCATGCTCAGCTCGCCAAGCTCGCCGCTGTCGGTGATGAAGGAGTAATTGAGGTTTCCGAGGTCGTGGTAGACGGCGCCGCCACCGGTCTGGCGACGGACGACTTTGATGCCGTAATCCTCCACGGCCCGGCGGTCGATCTCAGCCTCGGTGTTCTGGTTCAGGCCGACCACGATCGTATTGTCGTTCTGCCAGAGGATCAGATAGTCCCCCGCCCTGCGGCGCGTCAGTACGTATTCCTCGAACGCGAGGTTATAGTAGGGGTCGGTGCTCCCGGTCTCGAGGTATGTCATGCTGTTTCCAAAGCTCATCGATCAAAGCCTCCCGATCAAAACCGGCTGGTCAAAGCCCGCTCTTCCTTATGCTCTTCCAGGCATCGCGCATGCGGCGCGCGTCGGCTTCCGTCACCTCGTGCCCGGAGTAGCGCGCGGGCGCGTAGATATCGTAGATATCCTGTATGCCGCCAAAGCCGGCCTCCGGCGTTTGCGATCCCGCCGGGGCGGCAGCTCCGTCTTCCGCGCTGAAGACGGCTTTTGCCCTTCTTTCTATCTCGCTTCCCGTGAGGTCGGGCTCGACTCCCGCCCCGCGCCTCGAAGCCTCCCTGAGGAACTTCGCGTAGTAATACCTGACCGCAAGCCTCGGATCTCCGGGTCTGAACAGCCGGAGCGCGGAAGCTGCTTCCGCATCTCCCGATCCGACTCTCGCGCGGCCTGTTATCGATGAGCCGCCGGACCCGGCCTCAGACGGTCTTCTTGCCAGAAGGCGTCTGAAGACGAAGATCAGTGCCAGGACGATCGCGATGATCAGGGCCGCCTTGCCCAGGTATTCTATCCAGTCGGTGCGCAGCGTATTCTCCTCGAACTCTATCACGTTCTCGCCTCCGACCACGATCCCGTTATCGCCGTTCGAAGGCTCCGTGTACTCCACACCCATGAGTTCGCCGATCTTGCGGAAGAGCGCGAACGCCCAGTAGAGAAGATATCCGGCGCCGACCGCGAGCCCGTAGAGGACCGGCGCGATCACCGCGTTATATACCATAAGCAGTCCCTGCCCGAGGAGCCTCGGCGCATGGAGCGCGGTAAGAGCAAAGCTCGCTCCGGCCGCTCCGACGACGCAGGCTCCGTGCAGCAAAGCGTGCGTCCCGTCATCCCGTAGATACCTCAGTTCCACCACTCCCAGAGCCAGCATCATCGCGAGATACGGGACGATCTCGGCAAGACAGGTGAAGCCCTTCGTCCCGGCTATCACGCCCGGTACCAGAGCGAGTAGGATCCATGCTCCTATCCTGAAATGATCCCTGAAATTGGAGAGGTCTATGTTCGTCATACCTCTGTAGAAGCAGAACGCGAGATAGGCAGAGACCGGGACGAGAAACGCGAACTGCAGCGGCGCGAGGAACGCGGCTCCTGCAGCGGGTACGGCCAGCAGAAGGAATACCGCTTTCTTTCCGGGGCTGAACGCATTCCTCTTCACGAGCGCGGCGTGCAGAACGATCATCGCTGCGATCAGAAGATACCCGGCGTACGAAGGCGCCTCGCCTCCGATCAGCCTGAACCAGAAGCCGAAGACGGTATAGTAGAGCGACGCGTCGAACAGCAGAAGGAGGATCTCGTTAAGCAACAGCCTCACCTCCCTGAACGGCGCCGGCTAAGCCTGCGCTCACAGCTCCGGTGTTCTCAGCGCCGGCGTTCTCCGCACCTGCATCCGATGCTAAGATCTCTTTGATCGGTCCCGCGGACTTCGCGCTGAGCGCGGCGACGAGATCGGCTTCCTCGGCGGACGGGCCCGGTGATATCACGAGGAATCCCGTGCTCTCCGCCGTCCCGCGGCAGGCTGCGTCGATCAGGCCTTCGGCGCTCCCGCGGTCTTTGACAAGAAGCGCGCCGAGCATGGCCAGGATATCCGTCAGGTTCTTC
>JAFWFF010000193.1 GCA_017515765.1 Bacillota bacterium
TTAGATTTGTTTGTTAATTAACAATTCAGCCTTATTCTACAACCGCTCGGCGGGCTTTTCAACACATCGGGGCAAATATTTTTTAACAGCTTTAAAAAATATGTACGCCGGCTGCTTTAACAAAGCTTCCATGTGTGTTATATTTTTATCACGGAGGGAAAGCCATGCGTTTTGAAAGCTTTGATCAGATGCTGAAATACCTGGCCGGAGAGCGGCCGGAAGCTCCCGCTTTAAGATACGAAGGCAGGACGGTCACCTTCTCCGGGCTCGCGGAACTCGTACGCTCGAGGGCCGGGGAGCTCAGGAGTTCCGGAAAGACCTGCGCCGCCATCCTCGCGGAGAGCACGCCTGAATGCGTGATCGAGATCTTTGCCGCAAACCTCGCGGGAATGCAGGTCGTCATGCTCGATCCTTCCCTTTCAGACGAGCTTCTGGCGCGTCTCCTTCCCTATTCCGACGCCGACTCGGTATGGTCGTCGGACCCGGAGTTTGCTGAAGACCTTGCGCCTCACCTGTCTGCCGGGCTATCACGCGACGGTGCAGGCGGGCACTGCGGAACTGACCGCATCCTGTTCTTCACGTCCGGAACGACTTCGAGCTCCAAGGCTGTGGTCCTTACCGGAAGGAGCCTTTGCTCGAGCGCCTGGAACGGCTCAGCCAAACTGCCGCTCACGACGGATGACACTCTGCTTTGCGTCCTTCCTCTCGCGCACGTCTTCGGATTCGTTTGCGGGCTCCTCTGGGGGCTTTCATGCGGCGCGTGCGTCGCGCTCGGCACCGGTCCGAGAGGCTACGTCTCTGACTTCGGGCTTTACAAACCGACCGCTGTGTCGCTCGTTCCCCTGCTTCTTGGCTTCCTTCTGAAGAACGGCGCATTCAACCCGGAACTCAGGACTTTGCTTATCGGGGCCGGAGACTGTCCCGCCGAACTGATCGGGGCTGCAAAATCAAAAGGCATATCCGTAAGCTTCGGATACGGTCTCACCGAGACGAGCTCGGGAGTCGCGATAAGCACCTCCGGCGATCCGTATGCAATGGAGATCTGTCCCGACGACCGCATAGACATAGCCGAAGACGGAGAGATACTGATAACCGCGCCGACATGCATGATGCAGGGCTACTACAAAGACCCCGCCTCCACCGCTGAAGCGCTCTCCGGCGGGGTGCTGAAGAGCGGCGACCTCGGATACATCGGGGAAGACGGCAGGCTCCGCATCACAGGCCGCAAGAAGGACGTCCTCGCCCTTCCCGACGGCACCAAGATCTTCCTTCCGGAATACGAGGCTGCCCTCGCAGGCCCCCTCGCCGGATCGGAATTCGCGGTCGACCTGAGAGACGGGCGCCCCGTCCTGATCTTCTGCGGAGACTCACCAAAAGAAGAGATAATTAAGATCATACGCCCCGTCATGGACGAGCTCCCGCGCGGGCAGCAGATCACTGACGTTATATTCACACCCGGCCCGCTTCCGCGCACCGCGACGGGCAAGCTGAAACGCTGGGAGATCCGGCAGAAAGTTGGTTTATGATGACAAGAGAAGAGATCCTTGAAAAGATCAAGTCCGTTATAGCGGATTGCTTTCCCGATATGGAAGGCGAGACTTTTGACGAGAACACCATAGTCAATACCGACACCGGCATCGACTCAATGGGCTTCGTGCTCGTCATATGCAAGCTCGAGGCGCTGTTCGACATCAGGATCCCGGAGCGCCAGTGGAAGAAACTGTCCACGCTGGGCGACGTCGCCGACGCGATCCAGAAGCGCCTGCCGAGCGCATAGGCCCGGGCTAAACGCTTTGCTCCCGAGACCCTCAGGATACCATGAAAACCGGTGTATATGAGAAAAAACTGCGCCTCCGCAGTTCGGACGTCGACGTGGACCGCCGCCTGAGGACGTCGGTCCTGTTTTCGATGTTCCAGGAGGCTGCCATAGCCCATACCGAAGCCCTCGGAATGGGGCGCGCGAAGACCCTGGACAAGGGCCTCCTCTGGATAGTCACCCTCCAGTCGCTCGAGATCTCCCGCATGCCCTGCTACGACGAGGATATCGTTCTGAAGTCCTGGCCGGGAAGGACCATGCACCTCCTTTTCCCGAGGTACTATTCGATGGAGACCGCGGAAGGCGAGCCTCTGCTTAAGGCGAGCTCTCTCTGGTCGCTCCTCGACGCGGAAACGCGCGCTATAGTCTTCCCCGAGAAACACGGGATAGAGATCGAAGGCATAACGACCGGGAACGAGATCGCCCTCCCCTCCGCGCCTAAGTCCATCCCCTTTGAGAAGAGCCGCGAGCTGGCAGTGACCTACAGCATGACCGACCTCAACGGGCATCTGAACAATACAAGGTATTTCGACCTTGCCGAAGACCACATATATGAAGACGTGAAAGGCCTGGCCCTGAAGTCGCTGAAGGCGGAATTCTCGCGGGAGATCCGGCTCGGCGAACGGTTCACCCTGAGCAGCGGGCGCGACGGAGACCGTTTCTTCGTCGGCGGGAGCCGCGGCGGGGAGACCATCTTCCGCATGAGCCTGACCTACGCCTGATCCGCCGGTCAAAAACACCAAAGGCGCCGCCCCCGGGCGGCGCCTTTTTGTCTGCGCTCAATACAGCTCCTTCAGCACCATTACGGTAACTCCCGGGTTGTCCCCCGGCATCATGCGGACTATCCTCGGATCGTCACGGTACCAGTCCCGGATCATCGACCTCAGGTTTGTGCCCCTGTTGAATCCGTGGACGATCTGCAGATGGTAGGTCCCAGGCCCCGCTGAGGCGAGCGCCTTGTCGATCGCTTTGACCGCCTCCTCCTGCCTGAGTCCGTGAAGGTCTATCTTTACAAAAGGTTCGTTCATCCTGTATCCTCCCCTTTCAAGTTCATACCGCGTATTCTTCCGGGGCTATGCCGTAGTTTTTGATCTTGCGGTAAAGCGTCGAAAGATCTATTCCAAGCAGCCTGGCCGCGTCGCGCTTCCCGCCTCCGCATTCGGTCAGGGCGTCGATGATCAGCTGCCGCTCCGTCCCCTTGATGCTCAGCGTCTCAAAGACGTGTTTCTGAGGATCCTGCGCGGAATCAAACCCTCCGAGGTTTATCCTGTCCAGCGATCTTACGCTTATCACGGGTCCATCGGCGGTTATGACCAGTCTTTCGATCACGCTCTGCAGTTCGCGGACGTTGCCGTAGAA
>JAFWFF010000194.1 GCA_017515765.1 Bacillota bacterium
GGTCCAGAAACAGCCTGATATCGGTTTCTTTGGTCTTTCTCTCTATAGCGGACTGTCTTGCCATACTATCTCCTTTCGCCCGTCAGGAGCTCGTTCAGAGCCTTTACGAGGGCATCCATCTGCTCGTCCGTCCCTATCGTAATCCTCAGGTAGTTCCTGATCCTCTCTTTGGAGAACCTGCGGACTATTATCCCCTTCTCTCTCAGACCCTGCGCGAGCGCCTCCCCGGACACTTCCGGATGTCTCGCGAAGACGAAGTTCGCCTTTGACGGGAGCACCTCCATGCCGAGAGCCCTGAGCTCTTCCGTTACCCTTCCGCGGGTTGCGGCTATCTTCGCGCAGTTAGCCATATAGTAATCTTTTTCTTCGACTGCGGCAAGCCCCGCGGCCTCGGTCATGCGGTTCACGCTGTAGGGGTTGGTCGAGTATTTGATGAGTTCCAGATCTTTGATCAAAGACTCGTGCGCCACCGCGAAGCCGAGCCTGGCGCCCGCGAGCGAATACGACTTGGAGAAGGTCCTGCAGATCACCAGGTTGTCGAACTCTGCGAGCAGGCCGAGCGAAGTCTCCGCCCCGAAGTCAACGTAGGCCTCGTCGACCACCACTACGCTGTTCCTGCAGCCCTCGAGCAGCCTTCGTATGCCTTCCTTCCCGAGGGTGATGCCCGTAGGCGCGTTGGGCTCCGCAATTACCACGAGCCTCCTGCCTTCCGCGCATTCCGCCGCGTAATCCTTCGTGTCCACAGTCCAGTCATCCTTCAGCGGTATCTCTTTGTAAGGCGTTCCGTAGAGGTCGCCGAACACCGTGTAAAAACCGTATGTCACGTCCGGGAAGACCGCCGGCACGTCACTGTCGGAGAAGGCTCCGAAAGCGAAGTTCAGGATGTCGTCCGACCCGTTGCTTATGAAGATGTTCTCAGGCTTCGGAACAAAGCCGGAGTCCCCCGCCTCTTCCTTCAGGGACTCCGCCAGCGCGCGCCTCAGCGCGTTTTGATCGGGGTCCGGGTAGAGGTTGAGTTTCCCTGCCGCCTCCTCTGCAGCCTTCAGCACTTTCGGGGCGGGCGGATAAGGAGACTCGTTCGTGTTCAGCTTGATGACTTTCATCCCGGCGGGCGGCTGCTCGCCCGGCACATAGGCCGTCAGATCCCTGTATCTGTTCGTCAGATATCCGCTCATTCCTTTATGATCCTTTCCAGATCCGCGACCAGTTTCGCCACGGCCTTCTGCCTGAACTTGTATGCGGCTTTGTTCGCTATGAGCCGCGCGCTGACCGGGGCGACCTCCGCCACCACTTCCAGATCGTTCTCCTTCAGCGTCTTTCCGGTCTCCACTATATCCACTATCACGTCCGAAAGCCCGAGCACCGGGGCGAGCTCGATCGAACCGTTCAGCTTGATCACGTCGATGTCCCTGCTCTCGGCCTCATAGTAGCTCCGCGCGATCCCCGGGAATTTGGTCGCGACTCTCAGTGTCCGTGACATATCCTCCGTAAAGCCCTTCGCCGCCGCGACTGCCATCCTGCATTTGCCGACCCTGAGATCCATGAGTTCGTAGACGTCCGGCTGATACTCGAGCAGGATGTCCTTCCCCGCGACGCCTATGTCCGCGGCGCCCCTTTCAACGTAGATCCCGACGTCCGAGGGCTTGACCCAGAAGAAGCTTATCCCCGCCTCGCGGTTCTCAAAGACCAGTTTGCGGTTGTCTTCTTTGATCTCGGGGCACGGATAGCCGGCGTTCTCGAAGATCTCGTATACCTTCTTGCCTAGCCTTCCTTTTGGGAGCGCGACTCTCAGCATCTTCGGTCCTGCTTCGCCTGCGCCGTTTCCTGCCGAAGCGGCTCCGTCCTCCAGCCTGTCGAGGTAGAGAGCAAAGCCGATGGCTCCGTCCTTCTTTCCGAGATGCTCCATAAGCCCGTCGTATCTCCCGCCGGAGAGGATGCTCTTTGGTATCCCCGCGGCATAGCCCTTGAAGATTATGCCGCTGTAGTATTTCATATTGCTTATTATCGAGAAATCCAGGATCACCCTTCCTCTCAGGCCGATGCTCTTCAGATAGCCAGTCACCTGTTCGAGTTCGTCCAGGGCTTCCGCGGAAGCTTTATCCTTCAGGATCTTTCTGAGAGACGCGATCACGGTACGGGCCGGGCCGCTCGCGTTCATCACGCCTTCGATCCCGCAAAGCGTTTCGGGAGCGATCGCGCCGCTCTCCGCGAGAGCTCTCAGGCCGTCGCGGTTTTTGTCACCGATGAGCCGGACGACCTCCTGCGCGGTCTTCTCGTCCAGTCCGGAGGTCACAGCCTGAAGTATGCCGAGATGCGATATCTCAAGGACGTAATCGCGGGTCACGTTCTCCATGGTCTGCGCCGCAAGGCCCAGCACATCGCAGACGTTCTCCGCTCCGAGATAGCCAAGGCATTCGAGCCCTATCTGCATGATCTCGCGGTAATCGCCGTCCGCCTCGCATCTGTAGATCTTCTCGCTGTAATAGAGCTTATCAGTCTTATCCGGATCGTCGCCGTGGTTCTTTACTATGGACAAAGTAATGTCGGGGCGGAGAGCCATGAGCTTTCCTTCTGCCCCGCTGAACGTGATGATGCTGCGCGACGGGATGAAGTCCTTTGATCTCGAATAGAGGTCATATTCCTCGAACTTACCCATCTTGAAGTTCGAATACCCGCTTTTCTTGTAAAGGCTCCTGAGCTTGAGCTCAAGGATCTCGGACGGCCTGAGCTCGTCGAGGATGCCTGTCGATTTGTTTTTCTTTTTCATATCACTTTATCGCTTTATCACTTTAACGCGTTAATGTAATATAATATTACAGCCTTTGTGCGGCTGTGTCAACACCTTATATCAAAAATTCTCAGTCTTTTACGGAAACGGTCTCCACGCGGTCGCCGCAGTCTCCTTCTTCGACTCCGAACCTTGTGCACATCGACGCGAGAGCGCAGCTCGAGCAGGCCTTGTCCTGCTTCTCCTGCATCTCGCGGTCGCGCTTCCTCGCGTTATGCGCCGCGCCGAAGCCCCATACCGCAGCAAGAGCCGCGATGCAGAGTGCCGCGATGAGTATGTAACCTATATGAGAAAAAAAGTAATCCATCTCTTTCCTTCCGGCGCATGACCTATTCAGAAAACTATACCTGACGCTTCTATAAGCACACCCCAGGCGACGCTTATAGCATAAAGCACGCCTACGATAGTGAGGTTCTCCTTAAGATTGTGATTCTCCTCGAACAGAACGAGCATTCCGACCCCTGCGCTCACCAGGAGCCCGCTCATCATGGCTCCGGATCCGATGACTCCGCTCAGGTAGAGCTGGCTGATCAGTATCGAAGCTGCGCAGTTCGGGATGAGCCCGACCAGTGCCGCCGCCATCTCGCCTACGACAGGCACGTCGCCAAAGAGCGCGGAAAGCTGATCCTTCCCTACCCCTTCCATTATAGCATTGAGGCAGAACGTGATGGCAAATATTATCGCGGTGGTCTTAATCGTCCGGATCAGGACTTCGGCTATGATCCCGTGCCCGTCGTCGCTGCAGTCGTGGCCGTGCTCCTTCCGGTGGTCGATGAGCGCCTTCTCCTTATCCGAAAAGAAGCGCCTTATCATGAAAACGACCAGATAACCGCTCACCGCCGCGATCAGGACCTTTGCGAGGAGGAGCTTCGCGATCGTTCCGGCTCCGGCCTGCTCGGCTATGAACACCGGGAGCATCTCGTCGGACGTCGACATGAACACCGCGAGCGAAGTCCCCATATTGATCAGCCCCGCGCTGTAGAGGTTGGACGCTGCAGCGGAAAACCCGCACTGGGGAAATACGCCAAGAAGCGCGCCGAGTATCGGCCCGCTCTTTCCCGCTTTCGCTATGGCGTCCGCCAGCCTGTCCCCCGTCTTCCTCTCTATGGCCTCCATCAAAGCGTAGGTGACCAGGAGGAACGGCAGGAGCTTCAGGCAGTCCAGGACGGTATCCTTAAGAACATCCAAAAACATATCCTATGCTCTTCCGCTTGCTTTTATAAAATCGAATATCGCCTTGGCGACCATGTCTTTCCCCGCGAGTTCCAGCGGATACACGCCGCCCCCGGTGATCAGAGTGACCCTGTTGGTGTCGGTGCCGAAGCCTGCGCCATCTTCCTTCAGGTTGTTCGCGACTATCATGTCGCAGTTCTTCCTCTCGAGCTTGGCCGCCGAATTCTCGAGCATGTTCTGAGTCTCCATGGAAAAGCCGCAGATGAACTGCCCGGCTTTCTTCTTCTCGCCCAGATGCTTAAGAATGTCTTTGGTGCGCCTGAGCGGTATAGAAAGGTCTCCTTCTTTCTTTTTGATCTTGTTGTCCGATACGGTCATCGGGGTGTAGTCGCTCACCGCAGCCGCTTTCAGTATGATATCGGCGTCTTCTGCTTCAGCCGTTACAGCGCGGAACATGTCCTCCGCTGAAGTGACTTCCACTACCCTGACGAACCTCGGGACCTCCGCTGTGGTGAACGCCTTGACGAGCACGACGTCCGCGCCCCTGAGCATCGCTTCCTTAGCGAGAGCAAAGCCCATCTTGCCGCTGGAATGGTTGCTTATGAACCTCACCGGGTCAATAGCTTCGCGCGTCGCCCCTGCTGTCACCAGGACCTTCTTTCCCGCGAGATCCTTCTCCCGGGCGATCTCCTTCTCTATGTAAGCAATGAGCTCATCAGGCTCAGGCATCTTCCCCGCTCCCGTGTCTCCGCAGGCGAGAAGCCCTGACGCGGGCTCGATCACCTCGACGCCGCGTTCCTTAAGCTTCGCGATGTTCTCCTGCGTCGCCGGGTTCTCAAGCATAGCGGTATTCATCGCGGGAGCTATGATCTTATGGCATTTCGCCGCGAGGAACGTCGTCGAGAGCATGTCGTCGGCGAGTCCCCAGGCGAACTTGGCGATCACGTTCGCGGTGGCGGGCGCGATCAGGAACACGTCGGCCTTCTTCGCGAGGGAGATATGCTTGACGTCAAACTCGAAATCCCTGTCGAAGGTGTCGTGGTAGCATTTGTTCCCGGTAAGGGTCTCGAATGTGAGCGGCGAGATGAATTCGCAGGCGTTCTCCGTCATTATGACGTCCACGTCCGCGCCGAGCTTCTTAAGACCGCTCGCGACATACGCGGCCTTGTACGCGGCTATTCCTCCGGATATCCCCAGGAGGACGTTCTTCCCCTCGAGGGGCTTCACGCTTTGCTTTGTTTCCATGTTTAAGGCTCCTGCTCTCAGTCTGCGTTGAGGTGTTTCGGGACTCCCGTAGCGGATTCGGTGATACGGTTCAGTTCGTCCTTCGCTATGCGGTCCGCGAATTCTTTGATCTTGCCGGAGATCCACATATATGCCTGGGTCCCTTCCCTGTAGTCCGCCTCCGCGTACATGTCGATACGGCCGCTCTTCCTGAGCTCCTCGACCTGCCTGAACGCCCTGAAGTCCTGTTTGGGATAGATCGCGAAGGTCGACCCTCCGTTCGATCTCACTACGGAGAAAGCCGGCACGTCGCTCGGCCCGTCCGCGATATAGATCATGTTCTTCATCTTGACCCTGCGGACCTCCTCAGGCATCGAGGCGTTCACGTCGATCTCGGGATAGACGTTTACGCCTTTGTTGATCTCGAAGATCGCGCGGGTCTTGGTGGTATTGTCTATGGTATAGCCGATCTCGCTGATCACGCGGCTTCCGTCAGGCTGCTCATCTTCAATGAGCTCGCAGCCCCAGACTCCGTCGACGAATTCCGCGACAGGAGAGCCCTCGATTATCGGGGTCATCCCCGTGCTCACGATGTAGTGTTCGACTTTGATCTCGAACTTGTCGTATGACCGGTCGTTCTCTATCATCTCGCGCGTCCTGCGGAAGATCTCCGGGACTCCGGGGTAGAATTTAAGCCGGCTGCCGTAGGATCTCAGTTTCTCGTTGTTCAGGCCTTTGAACCTGCCTTCCTTCGCGTATCTGATGAAGTGGTTCAGGTAGATGGTGTCCTTGTTTACCTTGACGCCCTGCTCCCTGCGGTAGTATCCGGGGAGTTCGTTCACCTCGCGCCAGAAGGCGGCGGGATCCACGCCGTAGTCGTCAAAGATCGGATCCTGCATGTATCCGTCGATCAAAGTCCGGTCAAAGTCCCATATCACCGCGATTATATTAGCCATGTCTTCCTCCGTACTGCTCCGTAGTCTTTCTTCCCGCCGGGACTTACGCTGAAACACACATTTATGTGTTTAATCAAAAACCGAATTGCAAAACGACCCGGAAATGAGCTTCCCGGATCGTCTGGTCATCTATGCTTATTTCGCGGCGTTCTTCGCGGTCTCGCAGAGCTTCGCAAAGCCGGCTGCGTCGTAGATCGCCATCTCGGAGAGCATCTTCCTGTTGATGTCGATGCCGCTCTTCTTCAGACCGTCCATAAGGCGGCTGTAGGACATGCCGTTCAGTCTGGCGCCGGCGTTGATGCGGGCGATCCACATCTGTCTGTACTGTCTCTTCTTCAGCTTTCTTCCGATGTATGCGGAACGCAGGCTCCTCATAACGGCGGGATTGGCTGCCTTGAACTGATTCTTTCTGGCGCCGTAGAATCCCTTGGCCTGCTTAAGGATCTTTTTATGTCTCTTGTGGGCGTTAACGCCTTTCTTTACTCTTGCCATTTCTCTTACCTCCTAATCCCTCTTACTTCGCCATGGACCTTAACATTCTCTTCAGATCAGCGCTGGAGAGGGTAGTCGCCTTACGCAGTCCTCTTTTTCTTCTCGGGGTCTTGCTGGTAAGCTTATGGCTCTTGTAAGCCTTGTTTCTCTTTACTTTGCCGCTGCCGGTGGGTCTGAGTCTCTTGCAGGCGCCTCTGTGCGACTTCATCTTAGTCTTTGCCATTATATTGTCCTCCTTGGTTTATCTTTCCGTTTTTATTTCTCCGACCTGGGAGCGAGCACCATGCTCATGGTGCGGCCTTCCATTACGGGTTTCTTCTCCACAGTGCTGAACTCGGAACAAAGCTCCGCGAACTTGTCCATCACCTCGCGTCCGAGCTGGGTATGGCCGAGCTCACGCCCCCTGAAGCGCAGAGAAGCCTTGACCTTATCCCCGTCCTTCAGGAATTTGCTCGCCGTATTCGCCTTGACCTGCAGATCGTGCTCCTCGATAAAGGTGCTGAGCCTGATCTCCTTGACCTCTATGGTGCGCTGTTTCTTCTTGGCTTCTTTTTCGCGTTTCTGGGCTTCATAGCGGTATTTCCCGTAATCCAGTATCTTGCATACCGGCGGGACCGCGTTCGGCGAGATGTTTACCAGATCGAGCTTGCGCTGCTCGGCGAGGGCAAGTGCCTCATCCCTGGACATGATGCCCAGCATGGTACCGTCTTCGTCGATTACCCTGAGTTCCTTATCGCGGATCTCCTCGTTGATCTTGTTCTCTTTAATAGTCTTTCCCTCCAAGCCTGGTCATAAAAAAACGGACACCAGAAGTATCCGCAAAGTGTCACGCGCCTCAAGGCGCGGTATCGACATCATGGACCCTTCGGAACGTTATCCTGGGGTGAGAAGCGGAAACTTCTTCTTCGTACTCGAATAATTTATCAAAGCCCGGAGGCTTTGTCAAGGGGAAATTTCAACTGTTTTGCAGGATTTGCCTGCGATTTGGGGCGCGGACATTGACATAATACGTGGGGTGTGGGTATAATTCAGGGCGTTGGAGGTGAACAGAAAGATGAAGAAAGATATATCGATAACGCTTGTGCTGGTTATGCTCTTATCCCTTGCGGCCTGCGGAAAGACGACAAAATACTGGATCACCCAAAAGTGGGAACCCGTGGCTCTGATTGACGTTACCGGAACATACCGAGAAATCAATATCGGCAGTTTTGAGGCCGATAACGATTCATTCACTATTGATTGGCCAGGTCATGTGGTCTGGGAAGGAACGTGGGAATGCACCGAAGCCCCGACCAAAACGGAGAACGGTAAAGAAGTAACTATAGGCCAACTCTATGTTCTGACAGGTAAAAGAACGGATATGCCCGAAAGCGAAGAAATCATTGATTGTTTTATCATGCCAAAGGATGACGGGGGCTATTGGATAACATTCAAATTATACCTCGGAGCGGATGACTCTCTTGAGGAAACACTGATATTTCAAAGCGTCGATCGATAGTATCTCATCGGCGATCAAACTAAACGGCGGGTCGATCCCGCCGTTTTATTATTCATAATTCTATCGCGATCTGCCTTCAAGCCCATCGTGGAACGCCCTTGCCTCCCGGCAGTCCCTCACTATCTGCTCCGACAGTTCTTCGACCGAGTCGAACTTCACCTCGTCGCGCATCTTCATCAGGAACTCGACTACTATGCGCTTGCCGTAGAGCTCCTTGTCGAAATCAAAGATGTGGGTCTCGACGTTTTTGACGTTCTCGCCGACTGTCGGTTTTACGCCTACGTTGGTGACGCTCTTGTAGGACTTCCCGTTCCAGTTGCAGAGCGTCGCGTACACTCCGTTCGGCGGGGTCACCATCTCCGGATCTATCACCAGATTGCTCGTCGGGAATCCGAGCCTTCTGCCGAGCCTGTTTCCGACGACCACGTCCCCGGCGATCTCGTAATTTCTCCCCATATATGTCTTGCAGCGGTCTACGCGGCCCGAAGCGATGAGCGTCCGGATGAGCGATGAACTCACCTCGTTCCCCTCTATCTCAAGCTTATCGACGATCAAAGCCTCGAATCCCAGCTTTTCTCCCAGTTCGCGGAGAAGAGCGGGATCGCCCTTTGCCTTATATCCGAATCTGTGGTCGGTACCGCAGGCGAGCACTCTGGCGCTGCATCTCCCGACCAGAAGATCGGACACATACCTCTCCGGGTCCATCTCCATGATCTCGCGCGTGAACGGCACGTCGAACAGGTAGTCTACCCCGAGGCCTGCGAGGATCTCTTCTTTCTCGCGGCTGTAGAGGATGTTCTTGACCGGTTTCGCGTTCGGCAGAAGGTCTCTCGGGTGGTTGGAGAACGTGAAGACCCCGGCCTTGATCCCGAGTTCCTTCGCGCGCTCCACGGCTGCGCCGATAAGCTTCTGGTGCCCCAGGTGCACTCCGTCAAATGTGCCGAGCGCGACCGCGCACGGCTCAGTATCTTTTATCTCAGCAATATCCTTAAAAACTATCATACAAAAACCTTATCCGTCCTGAGCGTTCCTTCCTCCTCCGCCCCTCCTACGCCGAGGAAGGATCCGTCAGATCCGTATACTCTGAAAAGCTTTTCATAGCGCCCGGCGGTCTCTTCTGAAAGCCACTCCGGGAATCCTTCTCCCTGCGCCGCGGTCCACTGGCCGGCTCTGAGCCTGACGCCCCGCCTGAAGAGA
>JAFWFF010000195.1 GCA_017515765.1 Bacillota bacterium
AAGAGAAAAGACAGGCCCGCCTGTCTTTTCCAATGTCGGGATGTGGCTCAGCTTGGTAGAGCGCCTCGTTCGGGACGAGGAGGCCGCAGGTTCAAATCCTGTCATCCCGACCAAAAAAACGCGCGGACTTAAGTCCGCGCGTTTTTTCTTTTTTGCTTATGCCTCACGGCCGGACCGGGTTCAGCCGATCTTTACCGCGAAACGCTTCTTCTGCTCGGCGGTCACCAGTTCCGCTCCCGCTTCCAGGGCCTTGCGGTTTATTTCTTCCGTTCCTGCGGGGATGTGGCGCTTGACGGCCTCCATTATCTCTTCGTCGGAAAAGATGCCCAGAGCGGCGTTTATGGCCCCTACAGCCACTATGTTGGCGGTGAATGCCTTGCCGACCTTCGTCCTGGCGGTCTCCAGGATCGGGACGGAGATGACCTGCGCGGGATCCACTCCTTCGGGATCTCCAGGCTGTCGTCGATCATCACGCAAGCGCCGTCCGCCAGGTCTTTGGTATAGGCGTTCAGGGAAGCCTGGGTGAGGGCAAGGAGGAAGTTGGGCGAGGTGACCTTGGAATACCTGATCTGTTTGTGGCTGAGGACCGTCTCGGCTTTGCTCACCCCGCCTCTCGCCTCGGGTCCGTAGGCCTGGGACTGGACGGTGTTGAGGCCTGCTATGACGGCAGCCTCGGCGATGATCACGCTGGCAAGGATGACGCCCTGTCCGCCGGAACCGGCGAATCTCATTTCATATCTGTCGTTCATCACCTGGCACCTCATTTCTTCTTCCTGGCTTCGGTGGCATGTTTGATCACCTTGGCATACTCTTCGGTGTATTCCGGATAGTCGTTGAAGGACAGGATGCCTACCATCTTCTTGCCTGCCTTGTCCTCTTCGCTCATATTGTAGTAGCGGGCGGTCGGGATCAGGTTGTCCTTCTGCCATTTCATCATCTCGACGGCGTCGCCCTTCTTATTCTTGCGTCCGTAGTAGGTCGGGCAGATCGAGTAGACGTCGACCAGGGAGAATCCCTTGTGCATGATCGCCTGTTTGATGATGTCTATGGTCTCGCGGGCGTGGTAGACGTCGCCTCTCGCCGCGAAGGACGCGCCTGCGCCTGCAGCGAGGTGGGCTATGTCAAAGGGCCTGTCCACGTTGCCGTAAGGAGCGGTAGTGGCCTTGTCGCCGTTCGGGGTGGTGGGGGAGTACTGTCCGCCCGTCATGCCGTAGATGTCGTTGTTGAAGGCTATCACGGTGAGTCCCAGATTGCGGCGCGCAGCGTGGATAAGATGGTTTCCGCCGATGGCCGAGCAGTCTCCGTCGCCTGTAAGGACTATGACGTGGAGCCTCGGGTTGGCAAATTTGATGCCGGTAGCAAAGGCGATGGCCCTGCCGTGAGTCGTATGGATGGAGTTGAAGTCCATATAGCCTGCGGCTCTGGAGGAGCAGCCAATGCCGGAGACGATGACTATATCGTCGCGGTTCAGATTGGTCTCGGGGTCGTGGATCAGCTCGTCGAGAGCGACCGCGACGTCATGCATGATAACGCCGTTGCCGCAGCCCGGGCACCAGATCTGGGGAAGATGATCCACTCTCATGTAAAGATGAACAAGATCACTGGGCATTTGTTATTCCTCCATTCCTTCAAGCTTATTCAGGATATCCGCGGGCGAGATGACGGTTCCGTCGACACGGCCGAGGAATTCAACGGGGATCCTCCCGCCGACTGTCCTCTGGACTTCGAGAAGCATCTGGCCGTGGTTGTGCTCCACCATAAGGATGTTCTTAAGGCCCGGTACGCGCTCCAGAAGCTGTTTCTCCGGGAAGGGCCATACCGTGATCGGGCGGAACATGCCGACTTTTTTGCCTGCGGCCCTTGCCGCGTCGACCGCGTCCATCACAGCGCGTGCCGCTCCGCCGAAGCAGACGATCGCCGTATCGGCGTCATCCATAAGGTATTCCTCTACGCGGATGATATCGTCGGCATTGTCTTCGATCTTGTCGAGCAGCCTGTTTATGAGCTTGCCCGCGATGCCGTGATCGTTGGTCGGGAATCCGGACTCGTCATGAGCGAGGCCGGTGATGTTGTAGCGCTCACCCTGGCCGAAGGGCTTCATCTGCGGGACGTACTGTCCTTCGGGAACAAAATAGCACTGCTTGTTCGCTCCGTCGTGGAAGGACATCTTGCGGCGGTTGATGATCAGGTCGCGCGGGTCGGGGAGCTCAACGCCCTCTCTCATATGTCCGACGATCTCGTCCATGAGGAAGATGACCGGCGTGCGGTATTTCTCCGAGAGGTTGAACGCCCTGATGATCAAAGTATAGGTCTCCAGGACGGAAGAGGGGGACAGGGCGATGACCGGATGGTCTCCGTGGGTGCCCCATTTCGCCTGCATGTAGTCGCCCTGGGACGGGCTTGTGGCAAGGCCTGTGGAGGGGCCTGCCCTCTGTACGTCTACTATGACGCACGGTATCTCGGCCATCGCGCCGTAGCCAAGGTTCTCCTGCATGAGGGAGAATCCCGGGCCGGAGGTCGCGGTCATGGCCTTCATTCCTGTTGCGGAAGCGCCGAGGACGGCCGCTATGGACGCCAGCTCGTCTTCCATCTGTATGAATTTGCCGCCTTCCTGGGGGAGCCTGACAGAGCATTGCTCAGCGATCTCTGTGGAGGGCGTGATGGGATAGCCTGCGAAGAAACGCATTCCGGCAGCGATGGCTCCTTCCACCGCGGCCTCATTCCCCTGCATCAAAACTGCTTTAGCCATACTCTTATTACTCCTCCATGTTCACAAGATAGATCGCGTAATCCGGACAGCGCAGCTCGCACAGGCCGCAGGAGATGCATTTCCCGAGGTCGGTGATGCGCACCTTTTCGTCACGGATCTCAAGAACGTGCTTGGGGCAGAATGCCGCGCAGATGCCGCATCCCTTGCACCAGGCTTCTTCAATGATGAGTTTTTTTCTTCCGTACACGGGTCGCTCCTTTTTCTGCCGTTCCGCCGCCCGGAGGGCGGCTTTGTCCGGCGGGACAAAAGTTTTTTCTTCTAATACAAGTAAACACCCGTGAGACGGTAAAGGCAAACACGTATATTCCTGTCATTGCCACAGGATGATTCCTGTGGTATAATCCGCAGTGCAAACATAGTATGGAAAGCGGGGGACTGTCATGAATTTCCGGAATCTGAAATACTTTCTGGAGGCTGCGGAAGCGAAGAACATAACTCATGCCGCGCGCAAGCTGTTCATCTCGCAGCAGTCTCTGAGCGAACATATCACAAGGCTGGAGGAAGAACTCGGAGTCACGCTTTTTGAACGCGGGCCGGAGCTCGAACTCACCTACGCGGGAGAGCGTCTCTACCTTCTGGCCAAGCGCATCTGCTCCCTGGAGCAGGAGATAATCCGCGAGACGGGCGAGATCAGCGACCACAGGAGAGGGAGGCTGAGGCTGGGTATCTCATATACGTGCAGCAGGTCGCTCCTGCCTTTGATCCTGCCGGAGTTTTACAAGGAACATCCGATGGTCGAGATCAACCTTATGGAAGGCAACCACCAGAAGCTGAACGAATGGCTGGAGCAGGGGGAGATAGACGTTCTGCTCGGCTATCTCCCGATAGACGTCCCCGGCGCGGAGGTATACCCCCTGATCTACGAGAAGCTTCTGCTCGCGAGCCCGAAGGCGATGACCGAGGACGCTCTGGGAGAGTCTGCCGCCGAGGCAAGGAAGGGCGGGGGCGCCGGGCTGGACATACGAGCCTTCCGCGACCAGCCTTTTATACTTCTGAAGACAGGGAACCGCATCAGGACACTCTTCGACGTCTACGCGGAGCGGAACGATTTCTTCCCCTCTGTGATCATCGAGACGGAGAACATAGAGACCGCCTTCGCGCTTGCGGAGAGCGGGATGGGAGTCACCGCCTATCCGGAGATGTTCCTGATGACCCTGCACAGGGACGCGCTCGACGACGGATCGAAGCTGGATCTCCTTCCTCTATACGGAGGAGACACTACGGGGATAATAGCCATAGCGTTCATGGAGAAGGGCTACCATTCGCCGGCGGTTCTGGATTTCATCGATCTCTGCAGACAAAAATCCGACCTCTGGCAGGAGATCGGATCGGATGTTCTGTCTGTTTAGATCTGTTTTGATCTCCGCACTTTCCCGCGGAGCCTGAGGCCGAGTATGATGACCCCTATGCCTCCTGCGAGGACCGCGAGGCAGATGACGACTGCGCAGAGGAGGAAATAGGTCTCCGGAAGGATCAGGATCACCGGGTCGGTCCTGTAGTCGAAGATCCAGAGATCGTTCCCGAAGAACAGCTTGTGGAAGGCCACGAAGGTCTTGTCAAAGTCCGCTGCCGCGGCTAATAGCAGAAGCACCGGGATGAGCAGGCTCACTGCGCCGGAAGCTGTGATGCACTTGGCCTCCGAAAGGGCTTCGGCGTACGGGGTCTCCGGAGAAAGAGCCTTCCTGCGCATCAGGATGATGCATGCAGCGCCGATGACGAGGCAGATTGCGCCGCCTATCGTGAAGAAGTTGAAGAGCACTTTGCATTCCGCGAAATGCTGCGCCCCGCTCGCGCTCATCGGCAGGGTGGGGAAGGCGAGCTCCGCGGTATGCCAGGGCCAGCACCAACGCATGAGTGCGTTGTAGTTCTCCATTATCTCCTCCCTGGGGAGTCCGCTCATCCTTATCAGATCCCATCTGT
>JAFWFF010000196.1 GCA_017515765.1 Bacillota bacterium
GCTACCAACCAGGCCATCCCGGAGGTCAAGAGAGTCATCGTGGCATATCAGGATAAGATAGCTTACGAGCCTACTCTGGGCGAAGCTCTGATGAGCCTGTTCGGCAGCGACGCTGAGGGAGAAGGAAGAGATATCGACGGCATCGATGACGGCTAAGGCGAAGCGAACGAGAGCGTCAAGTCGCTCATCAGCAAGGCCCAGAACGCCTACGAGAAGGCGATCGAGTGCCAGAAGAACGGCGACTGGGAAGGCTACGGCAAGTACATCAAGCAGCTGGAGAACTACCTGACGAAGCTCGCGAACGAGAGCGGCAGCGGTTCGAAGGCGGCGACTGCGGAACCTGCGGCTGAAGAAGCGGCGGCAGAGGACGACGCGGCATGATAACATATCGCAAAAGGGGATTGGAAACCACAATAAAAAGATGATCAGTTTTGATTTAAACAGAATGTTATTTACACTGACTCCGGACGAGCACGACAAGGAGACCGTCCGGAGTCGTCTCATGGCACATCCTGAAGTGAGATTCGTTTCATTTACGGGTGTGGACATGGGCAACCACAGCACCGACGAGAAGATCCCGGTAGCGCGGTTTATCGACGATATGGAGAAACTTCTCGTGGGCGGCGTGCAGACTGACGGTTCGTCCGTAGCTCTTCCGACCATCGCCGACCTTTCGAACGCGAGAGTCGACCTTGCGCCGGACATGGATGTCAAGTGGTTCGTAGAGTACAACTACGACAATATCGACTATGAGACCGGACTCCCGGTCGGTACGCTGAGGATACCGTCCTTTCTTCGTCATAACGGGGACACGATGGTGGGATCCAGGATCTTTCTAAAGAATTCGGCGGAAAGATTCTCGGCCGAGCTTCGCAAAGAGCTGGAGGCGCACCCGTATGTGTTTGAACATATTGGCGGTATCGACGGCATAGAGGACATCGAAGAGATAAAGCTGACGAACGCGACCGAGCTGGAGTTCTGGGTAAAGACTCCTGACGACAAGGCTGACAGAGACCAGCTTTCGATCGCGCAGGAACTGAAGGAACAGTACTGGCAGAGGGTCAGCGGACCGGTCGCGACAGCGCTTGAACAGACGCTGGAGATACTCGACCACTATGGTTTCGGGGTTGAGATGGGTCATAAAGAGGTAGGCGGAGTAAAGGCCAAGATGGGCAACTCCGGCAACTTTGACCATATCATGGAACAGCTCGAGATAGACTGGAAGTACACGAGCCCGATGCAGGCCGCCGATAACGAGGCCCAGATAAAGCATATCATCAGGGACGTGTTCCGCATGAACGGCCTTGAGGTCACGTTCCACGCAAAGCCGATGATAGGCGTTGCGGGATCGGGCGAGCATACGCATTACGGTGTCGCCGCAAGGCTCAAGGATGGCAGTACGGTCAACCTGTTTGAGCCGGCGGTAAGGGATGAAGACTTCATGAGTCCGCTTGGATACGGCGCGCTGATGGGACTGCTCCGCAATTATGAGGTGCTGAATCCTATAGTCGCTCCGGAGCATGATTCATTCCAGAGACTGAAGCCGGGCTATGAGGCTCCTGTCTGCATAGTCTCGTCGCTTGGCATGGATTACAGAACGCCTTCAAGAAACAGGACCGTCCTGGTCGGACTGGTCAGAGACCTTCAGAATCCGCTGGCTACGAGATTCGAACTCAGGTCGCCTAACCCTCACACGAATACTTATCTCATAATCGGGGCGGGTTATCTTACCATGCTGGACGGCATCAGGGCCGTGCTGGCTGCCGGAAAGACGCCGCGCGAACTCGAGGCTTCTATAAGCAAGAAGTACGGAGAAGAGGATTTCTACCTTGAGAAGGACCGCGAGTACAGGTCCGAGCGCAATCTTTTTAACGAGTTTACGGCAGAGGAAAGAGAGAAACTCTTCGGAAGAGCTCCTTCGAACGTATGGGAGAGCTTCCAGAACTGGGGAGACGGGTGCTTCGATCCTGAGAGAGTGAGCCTGATCACGGGCGGCGATGAGACCATGGCCATGATCCTGAGGTCGTACCGCGAGCACATGATACACAAGTGGACTATGGAGTATCACGACAGATATATCCCGAACACCATGGATTTCCTCAGAAGCTGTGTGAGGCTTCATGAAGACGACAATAACGAATACGACGCGTCCAACTGGGCAAAGAGCGCGGAGCTCAAGTCTCTGATCGGGCGCGAAGAGAACGGCAGAGACTCCCTGCTGATGCAGGCGAGGAATGCCATTGACGCAAGCGATTACGCCGGCCTCAGCAGGTTCGAGCTCGAGATCGAGGAAAGGCTCGAGGAGCTCCGCGAGGTATACGGGCGTTACAGAAGAAACATACTATAGCTATTTCAAAGGGATCAGAACATGTTAGATATCAAGAGAATCAGAGAAGATTTTGACGGTGTAAAGGCAGGCGTCGAAAGGCGCATGAAGGGTGACTTCGGCATCGACCGCGTAAAGGAACTGGATGTAAAGAGACGTCAGATTCTGGCGGAGGTCGAGGCGCTGAAGAACAAGCAGAACGTTACTTCGAGAGAAGTCCCTAAACTCAAGAAGGAAGGCAGGGACGTGTCCGGGCTCTTCAAGGAGATGAAGGAACTTTCGAACCGCATCAAGGAACTCGACGCCGAAGTGGCTGAAGTCGAGGAAGAACTCAGAAGCGTTCTGCTCTGCATCCCGAACGTGCCTAACAAGGACGTCCAGACAGGCGAAGACGACTCGGACAACGTGGAGCTTCGCAGAGTCGGCGAGCCGCGCGAATTCGGCTTCGAGGCGAAGGCTCACTGGGACATCGGCGAAGGTCTCGATATACTTGACTTCGAGAGAGCCGGCAAGCTGTCCGGAGCCAGGTTCACTGTTTACAAGGGGCTCGGCGCGAGACTCGAGAGAGCCGTCATCAACTTCATGCTTGACCTCCACACGGAAGAGCAGGGCTACACGGAGATCCTGCCGCCGTTCATGGTCAACCGCGAATCGATGACCGGAACGGGCCAGCTCCCTAAGTTCGAGGACGATATGTTCTATCTGCCGGCAAAGGACTTCTTCCTGATCCCGACCGCGGAGGTGCCTGTCACCAATCTGCGCGCGAAAGAGATCATCCCGATGGAAGAACTCCCGGTATACTACACGGCATACACTCCATGCTTCCGCAAGGAGGCGGGCTCGGCAGGCAGGGACACGAGAGGCCTCATCCGCCAGCACCAGTTCAAC
>JAFWFF010000197.1 GCA_017515765.1 Bacillota bacterium
GCTGGCCCTTCCTGAAACCGTCCTCCTCGAAATACCTGTAGGTCCCGTCGATGGTTATGGGAACGACGGGGGCCTTGGCTTTGGTCGCCAGCTTGAAGCTTCCGGGCTTGAATTCAGCCATCTCCGGGCCCCTGCTGCGGGTGCCTTCGGGGAAGATCACTATGGAGAAGCCGTCCTTCACGTATTCCGCGCCCTTCTGGATCGTCTTAAGCGACTCGCGGGCGTCGCCCCTATGGATGAAGAGGCCTCTCGAGCGGAGGACCCAGGCGCTGAGAAGGGGAACTTTGTCAAAGTCGTCCTTCGCGATGAAGCCGAACTGGTGGCCCTTGAGCGCAGTGAGGAGAGCCATCACGTCGAAATACGACTGGTGGTTCGCGATGTACACGCAGCCCCGGTCGGGGATGTTCTCGCGCCCGCGCACATCAAAGCGCAGATCCATGCTCTTCGTAATGAGCTCGATCCATTCGCCTTCGGCGTTGATTATGGCCCGGCGCTCGGCTTCTGGGTCGCCTGTGGCCTTCGCCGCTTCTACTTGTCTTTTGTGGTAGCCCTGGATCCTGGCCGAAGCGGCGACCTTCAGCAGGAAATCGGCATTTCTAAACGTTTTCATGATTGAATTGTAGCACATTTTGAGAAGGGTTTTCCACAGGCTGTGAAAAAAATGCTTTCCCCTTTGGCGTCCCTATGGTAAACCTTTGGGAAATGGGGTACAATCACATCGTAAAACACTTTGAAACTTTGTCACAGGAGGAAGAAATGAGCAAGATCTACGTATGTGGAGCCTGCGGATATGAATATGATCCCGCAGTCGGCGATCCGGACAACGGAATCGCCCCCGGAACCCCCTTTGAAGCCCTTCCGGACGATTGGGAATGCCCCCTTTGCGGACTCGGCAAGGACGTGTTTGAGGAGAAGAAGGACTGATCGGTCCCGAGGCTTTTGATCAAAGAGGAAGACCGCCCGCGCCCGCAAGGCAGGAGGCGGTTTTTTCGTTATGCGGCAGCCTTCGCGGGCACTTGCGCATCTTGTGGAAAACCCCGGAATCGAATATAATTAATTAGTTAGGATAAAACCGTACCCGGCGGTCGCGCCGGCGAAAGAGAAAGAGGTGCTGACATGGCCAACAAACCCGTACTTCTGGTAATGGCGGCAGGCATGGGCTCGCGCTACGGCGGGCTCAAGCAGATAGATCCCGTGAGCGAGCAGGGGGAGATAATCCTTGATTTTTCCCTTTATGACGCGATGCTCGCGGGCTTTGAGGACGTAGTCTTTGTCATAAAGAGAGAAAATGAGGAGGCATTCCGCGAGCTCATCGACCAAAGAGCGGGGAAGCGCCTCAACGTGAGATACGCGTTCCAGGAACTGACCAATATCCCCGAAGGGCGGGAGGTCCCCGAGGGACGAGTCAAGCCCTGGGGCACAGGCCACGCCGTGCTCTCCGCGAAAGACCTGATCGACGGGCCTTTTGCCGTGATAAACGCGGACGACTACTACGGAAGCCACGCGTTCCAGACGATGTACGACTTCCTTAGCTCGGGCTGCGACGGTGAGAAATACAGATACGCGATGGTCGGCTACATGGTGGAGAAGACTTTGTCAGAGAGCGGGAGCGTGGCTAGGGGAGTCTGCACCGTGACGCCGGACGGAAAGCTGGTCGACGTGACGGAGCGCACCAAGATCAGGAGGCTGCCCGAGGGCGGAGAGTACGCCGGAGCGAGACCCGGAGCCGTCGCGTTCACCGAGGATGACGGCGCGACGTGGACAGAGGTCCCGGAAGGCACGATGGTGTCAATGAATTTCTGGGGATATACCAGGTCCATGATGGACGAGCTCGCCAAGGGCTTCGTTGAGTTCATCGACAAAACGCTCAGCATCCCGAAGCTCCCTGACGGAAGCGTGCCCGAGAAGGTCCTGAAGGCGGAATACTATCTCCCGATCGTGACCGACAGCCTGCTGAAGGCGGGCCTCGCGGACGTCACCGTGCTCAGGTCGCCCGACCAGTGGTACGGAGTCACATATAAGGATGACAAGCAGGGAGTGGTCGACGCGCTGAGGTCGCTTAAGGACAAAGGCTTCTATCCGGAGGTGCTCTGGCCGTAGAGCGGAAGCCGGCAGGGCAGGCATGCCCGGATGAACTGGCAAAGAACCTGCAAAACGTGGTACAATAGATCGGTCCGGCGAACCGGACGTGAAGAAACGACAAGGCGGTAAATTACCATGAACATGAGGACGGACCTTATTAAATTCGCAGTCTGCAATATCGACCAGGAGAAGGTCGCCAAATATGCCGACAAGACCGGCAGAAAAGTGGTGTCCTTCAATATCGACGAGCTCGACGAGGACGGCAAGCCCATAATCGAAGTCGTCATAAGCAACAGAGACAAGGTCGGCGAGATCAGGAAGGAAGATTTCGAGATATTCAGGAAGACCATCCCCGTCGCGAAGGACGCTTTGATCAGGATCATCGAGGACACCGACGTCGAGGTCGAGGATCCCGGCGAGGGTGAGCCCGCGGTGCTCGACAAGGTCTACTACGCGAACGTCCTGCTGGCGGTCCCGGCGAACCTCTCGACGAACCGGTCAAAGCAGAGCATCATCGCCCAGAAGATCGGCTTCTCCGTCCTGACGGTCGCGATACTGATCTCCTGCATAAAGACGGCGCTCACCGTATATCCGATGGCCATATTCCCGGGCCTCGCGCTCGCGGCGCTTCTGATCTACGTCGCGTTCGGCAACGATCTCAGGAACGCGAAGACCGGGCACAGCTATCTTCTGACAGGCAGATACAAGAACGATTTTTAGCAGGAAGCAGAGGCATACAGGAGAATCATGATGAACAGCTACGATGTGATAATCATAGGCGGCGGCCCGGCGGGACTTTCGGCGGGGCTTTACGCGGGAAGAGCGAAGCTTTCGGCTTTGATCATTGAGAAAGAGCGCGAGGGCGGCCAGATCGTCGTGACGAGCGAGGTGGAGAACTATCCCGGCTGCATCGAAGGCGAGACCGGGGAGACCCTTATCGACAGGATGGTCGCTCAGACAGAGAAGTTCGGAGTGGAGCATCTCTTCGACACGGTCAGGGACGTGAAGCTCGACGGGCGCGTCAAGAAAGTGATCTGCGAAGGCGGAGAGTATGAGGCGAAGGCCATAATAATCGCGACCGGGGCGTATCCGATCTCCATCGGCTGCCCGGGAGAGCGCGAACTCACAGGCCTCGGAGTGTCGTACTGCGCGACATGCGACGCGCCTTTCTTCCGCGATCTTGACGTCTGCGTAGTGGGCGGCGGCGACTCGGCGGTGGAGGAGGCCCTCTACCTGACCAAATTCGCCAGAGGCGTCACCATAATCCACAGGCGCGACGAGCTCCGCGCGGCGAGATCCATCCAGGAGAAGGCGTTCGCCGATCCGAAGGTCAGCTTCATGTGGAACAGCGTGATCGAGGAGATCAAAGGCAATGGAATGGTAGAGTCCATGATCGTGCGCAACGTCAAGACCGGAAAGCGCACGGAGGTCAAAGCCGACCCGAAGGACGGGACGTTCGGCATCTTCGTGTTCATAGGGCACAGGCCGAACAGCGCTTTGTTCAGCGGCAAGGTCAAAATGGACGAGAAGGGTTATATCCCGACCGACGAGAATATGCAGACCAGCGTGCCGGGAGTCTTCGCGGCGGGAGACGTCCGCGTGAAGAGCCTGAGGCAGGTCGTCACCGCGGCGGCCGACGGGGCCATCGCGGCGGTCCAGGCCGAGAAATACATAGAGGAACTCTAGACATACATACCGGACATAGATCTATAAGGCAGAAATGGTAAAAACTCTTCTGAAATACGTAGGCGAGTATAAAAAGGCAGCGGCGATCACGCCGCTGCTTATCGTAGGGGAAGTTCTCATGGAGATCCTCATCCCCTATGTCACCGCAGCCATAATCGATAAGGGGATCGAAGCCGGCGACTTCAGCCAGATCGTCCGTTACGGCGCGATCATGATCGCCTGCGCCTTCATCAGCCTGTTCTTCGGCGTGAGCGCGGGAAGGACTGCGGCAAAGGCGTGCACAGGCTTCGCGGCCAACCTCAGGCGCGGCATCTACGAGAAGATCCAGACCTTCTCATTCTCAAACATCGATAAATTCAGCACCGCCGGCCTCATAACCCGGATGACCACCGACGTGACCAACGTCCAGAACGCCTTCCAGATGATATTAAGGATAGCGGTAAGGGCGCCGCTCATGCTCGTGTGCTCTCTTGTGATGTGCGTCATCATCAGCCCGAGGCTCAGCATGATATTCTTAGCGGCGCTTCTGGTCCTGGGCTGCGGCCTGGTCTTCATCATGCGCAAGAGCATGCCGGTCTTCAACCAGATGTTCGCGAGATACGACGACCTGAACGCCAGCGTCCAGGAGAACGTGTCAGGTATTCGCGTGGTCAAAGCCTTCAACCGCGAGGAATTTGAGAATCAGAAGTTCGGCAGGGCGGCCCTGAGGCTCTACGACCTCTCCGTCAAAGCCGAGGCGATACTTGCGCTGAACCGGCCGATCATGATGAGCGTCATCTACGGCTGCATGCTCTGCCTCTCCTGGTTCGGAGCGCGCCATATAGTCAGCGGGACCCTCACTACCGGAAACCTCACGTCGCTCTTCAGCTATGTCATGAGCATGATGATGTCGCTCATGATGCTTTCGATTATCTTCGTGATGATCACCATGAGCCTCGCGAGCGCCAGGAGGATATCCGAGGTGCTGAACGAGGAGCCTGCGCTGTCCGACCCGGAAGCCCCGGTCACAGTGGTCAGGGACGGCAGCATCGACTTTGATGACGTAGACTTCTCATACAGTTCGATGAGCGCGGAACCCGTGCTTAAGGATATCGACATCCACATCCGCTCCGGCGAGACCGTCGGCGTCATCGGCGCGACCGGTTCGGGCAAATCCAGCCTGGTCAGCCTGATCCCGCGCCTCTACGACGTGTCGCTGGGAACGGTGCGCGTGGGCGGGGTCGACGTTCGGAAATACGATATGGAAGCGCTGAGGAACCAGGTGGCGGTCGTGCTCCAGAAGAACGTCCTGTTCTCCGGGACGATCCTGGACAACCTCCGCTGGGGCAAAGAGGACGCGACCGAAGAGGAGTGCCGCGAGGCCTGCAGGCTTGCGGCGGCGGACGAATTCATCGAGCGCTTCCCCGACGGATATGAGACCCGCGTAGAGCAGGGCGGCACCAACCTCTCCGGAGGCCAGCGCCAGAGGCTCTGCATAGCGAGGGCTTTGCTCAAGGATCCGAAGGTCCTCATCCTCGACGACTCGACGAGCGCGGTGGACACCGCGACAGACGCCCGCATCCGCGAAGCGTTCAGGACGGTCATCCCCGGGACGACCAAGCTCATAATCTCGCAGAGGATATCGAGCGTCAGGGACGCGGACCGCATCCTGGTCCTGGACGACGGCAGGGTCAGCGGCTTCGGCACCCATGAGGAGCTGCTCGCGTCCAACGAGATCTACAGGGATATCTGCGAGGCACAGCAGGCTTCGGGCGGAGATTTTGACGAGAAACAGGGAGGTGCGCTATGAGTGAAAACGCAAACAGCAGCACTCCCAGACAGATAAGAGGCCCGGGCGGACCCGGAATGCGGGGAATGCGCGGCGGTGAAAAGGGAAAAGACCCTGCGGCCGCGCTCGGCAAGGTGTTGAGATACGTCCTGAAGGACTATAAGCTCGCCTGCGTCCTGGTGGTGATCGGCATCGCCGTGTCGGCGGTGACCACCCTCATGATGACGCTGTTCATGAGGACTTTGATCGATGACTACATCATGCCGATGATAGGCGCCGCGACTCCGGACTTCGGCCCACTGGCGCGCAGGCTGATGCAGCTCGTAGCGATACTTATCGTGGGTATAGCCTGCAGCTACGCCCAGAGCCGTATAATGGTCAACGTCGGCCAGGGAACGATGAAGCGCCTGAGGCTCGAGCTCTTCAGGAATATGGAGTCGCTCCCGATCAAATACTTCGACACTCACGCGCACGGCGACATCATGAGCGTCTACACCAACGACGTGGACACGCTCCGCCAGATGATCGGCCAGAGCCTGCCGCAGCTGGTGAACTCTTTGCTCACCCTGATCCCGACGTTCATCAGCATGATAGTTCTGGACGTGCCGCTCACTCTGATATCGGTCGCGATGGTAGGCGTCATGCTTTTCGTCACGTCGAGGCTGAGCCGCATGGCAGGGAAGTTCTTCATCAGCCAGCAAAGAGACCTGGGCCGCGTCAACGGCTTCATCGAGGAGATGCTGGAGGGCCAGAAGGTCGTCAAGGTCTTCTGCCACGAGGAGCAGAGCAAGGCGCAGTTCGAAGAGCTGAACGACGCGCTCAGGGAAAGCGCCAGGAACGCGAACACCATCGCAAGCATCACCATGCCGATAAACGGGAACCTCGGAAACCTGAGCTATGTGCTCTGCGCGGTCGCCGGAGCGGCCCTCGCGCTGAACGGCTTCACCGGACTCACGATAGGCACCCTCGTCGCCTTCCTCAGCCTGAACAAAGGCTTCACGATGCCGGTGACGCAGCTCAGCCAGCAGATCGCGAGCATAGTGATGGCCTCCGCCGGCGCGGAGCGCGTCTTCGGCCTGATGGACGAGGAGCCCGAGAAGGACGAGGGCTGTGTGGAACTCGTGCGCGTCCGCGAGGAAGCGGACGGAAGCCTCACCGAGTGTGAGGAGCAGACCGGGATCTGGGCGTGGAAGGACCCCGAAGGTGAAACTCCGGAGGAGGCGGGGCAGGTGCTCCGCAGGCTGCGCGGCAAAGTCACCTTCGAGGACGTCGATTTCGGCTACACTGACGATAAGACCGTTCTCCACGACATAAACATGTACGCGCTTCCCGGAGAGAAGGTCGCCCTCGTCGGATCGACAGGCGCGGGCAAGACCACCATCATGAACCTGGTCAACCGGTTCTACGATATACAGGACGGCAGGATCTGCTTTGATGACATAGACGTCAAAAGGATCAGGAAGGCCGACCTGCGCAGGAGCCTCGGGATAGTGCTTCAGGACACCCATCTATTCACCGGGACGGTCATGGAGAACATCCGCTACGGCAGGCTGGACGCGACCGACGAAGACTGCGTCAGAGCCGCGCGCCTCGCGAACGCCGACGGCTTCATCAGGAGGCTCCCGGACGGCTACGAGACCATGCTGACCGGCGACGGCGGGAACCTGAGCCAGGGCCAGAGGCAGCTGCTCGCGATCGCGAGGGCGGCGGTAGCCGACCCGCCCGCTTTGATCCTCGATGAGGCGACGTCGTCCATCGACACCCGTACCGAGATGCTCGTCCAGCGCGGAATGGACTCCCTGATGGCCGGCAGGACCTCCTTCGTCATCGCCCACCGCCTCTCCACGATCAAAAACGCGGACTGCATCATGGTAATGGAGGCAGGCCGGATCATAGAAAGGGGAAGCCACGAACGCCTCCTCGAGAAGAAAGGCCGGTACTACAGGCTGTATACGGGTAAAAGCGAGTGATAAAAGGATGTATGAAGGCCGCCCCGGCGGGGCGGCCTTTGATGTGCGGCTTGACAGGGCATGGGGCAAGGTATATACTGTATATACCAAATGCTTTCGGGGAGGCCTCTCATGGATAGAAAGAAAGAAACGGTAAAAGTCCGCAAGGTCGGAAACAGCCTGGTCCTGACCGTTCCGAACCGGGTCGCGGAAGAGATGTCGCTTTACGAGGGACAGGAGTTCTCCGTGGGGTGCGGATACAACGTCATAGAGTATGTGCCGGACGATCCGCCCAGGAAGATAGACTGGGCTAAATACAGAGCGCTGGGGAACCCCGGGATCACCGGAGGGATGGATACCGCAGATTACATCAGAATGCTGAGAGACGAGGATGAAAGAGAACTATAAGAGCAGGGAGAAGATCTTCTTCGACACTAATGTGTTTATCGACTCTATCGACCGGGATGAGCCGGTGCCTTCGTCTCTTCTCGAGAACGCAGTCGCGGAGAACTGCGCTGCCACATCAACGGTCACGGTGATGGAATACTGCACGGGGATATTTAACGAGAAGAGCCCGGCGAGCAGGACGTATTTCGTCAATTTTCTTGAGGAAAACTGCGTGCGCGTTTACCCGATAGATGTTGACACGGCAGTCTTTGCCGCGAAACTTAGGGGAGCACACCCCTCGCTGCGGTCGATGGACGCGCTGCAGCTCGCCAGCGCGGCGGTGCACCACTGCAGCGCTTTTTATACGAATGACAGGCGTCTTGCAGGGGTCGATGTGCCGGGCGTGGATATCCGCCTGGTCGAAGACTGAAGAAAAAACCCGGGCAGGCGAAAAAAACCTTGCAATTCCAATATCTTTGTTGCATAATAGTAGAGCGCGCCGGCCGAGGCGGTATGTTTTGATGCCGCGGGAAGCCGGAAAGCGCAGATCTCTGTGCTGTTAGCAGCAGCACCATTTAGTCCACAGGGAGGTGAAAAGAATGATCAATTACGAAGTCATGTTCGTCATCGATCCGGCTCTGGAAGATGAGAAGAAGGACGCGGCCGTGGAGAGAGTGAAAGACATTATCTCCGCAGAAGGCGGCGAACTGGGCGAGACCGATGTTTGGGGCCTCAGGAAACTGGCATACCCCATCCAGAAGAAGAACGAGGGCTACTATGTAGTCCAGCAGTTCAAGGGCGAGTCCACTCTTCCGCTGGAACTCGACAGAAGGCTGAAGATCTCCGACGATTATATGAGACATATCATCGTCAGAAAAGATGCCTAAGGAACGAGGTGCATCATGAACAGTGTAGTACTAATCGGAAGACTGACCAGAGACCCTGAACTCAGGTACACGGCCGGCAATCAGATGGCCATCGCCAAGTTCAGCATCGCCGTCGACCGTCCGCAGCGCGCCGGAAAAGAGAAAGAAACCGATTTTCCGCGCATCACTGTGTTCGGAAAGCAGGCTGAGAACTGCGAGAAGTTCCTGACCAAGGGCAGGCTGGTCGCAGTCCAGGGCAGACTCCAGACCGGAAGCTACCAGGACAAGGACGGCAAGACCGTCTACACCACCGACGTCGTAGCCGACAGAGTCGAATTCCTCGAATGGGGAGACCGTGCTCAGAATGCCGGAAGCAATTCCGGAAACGGCAGCTTCGCGCCCAGATACGACGCTCCGCAGAGCGGCGGTTTTGAGGACGAGATGCCGGATTCGTTCCAGGCGATCGACGAAGACGTTCCATTTTAAACGATCGACGTTCCATTCCAATAGAGAGGAGACATGACAATGGTTGAAAAAAGACGCCCCAGCGGCGGCATGAGAAGAAAGAAAGTCTGCCAGTTCTGCGCTGACAAGGCGGAGGGCATCGACTATAAGGATGTAGAGAAGCTCAGGAAGTACGTCACCGAGAGAGGCAAGATCCTTCCCAGAAGAGTGACCGGAACCTGCGCTATCCACCAGAGAGACATCACCACGGCGGTCAAGAGAGCCCGCATCGTGGCGCTGCTCCCCTACGTCGCAGACTGATCCGACCGATCAAAGCCAACAAATACTTTTATGATCCGAAGACCCGGAGGAAACGATCCTCCGGGTCTTTTGGTCCCGCGATATCTGCCCGTGGTGGTACAGACGGCGCGGAATCGGCGGGATTTAAAGGCTGACAGCCGATAATAATTGCAAAGGAACGCGAATGGTGATATCCTTTAGTTGAGTAAAGAGCCGGGCGGAAAGAGAAGATGAACGAAGCAGCGAACAAGACCGGACAACTGCATAAAGAGCTCGATTACCACCGGATCGAGGGGTCCTTCGGGGGAAACCAGGATTGGTTCCTCGGCCCCTGGATGAAGGGCGGCGGGTGCGGAGCGGAAACCGCTATAGAGAGCTGCATCCATTTTGCCAGGCATTTCGGCAGGACGGAGCTTTACCCTTTTGACGCCCGGAACCTTACGCGGGCGGATTACAGGAAGTTCGGAACGATAATGAGGCCGTATCTCTCGCCGAGGTGGACCGGGATCGACCGCCTGGACATCTTTGTCGACGGATTCGGGAAATATCTCGAGGACCGCGGCGCGGCGGGGATCCGCATGGAGAAGCTCGAAGCCGCGGAAGCGGGCTTTGACCGGGCGAGAGAAGCGGTGATAGGCCGGATCGACCGGAACATCCCCGTACCGATGCTCGTCCTGAACCATAAGGACAAACGGTTTGAGGAATACGTCTGGCACTGGTTCATCCTCTGCGGATACGCGGAGGCGGACCGCGCGCCGGAACCCGGGCCAGGCGAAGACGCCGGCTGCGCGGCGAGCAGATGGAAGGCGCCGGACGGAGAGACCCGGTTCTACGTCAAGACCGCGACGTACAGCGAGTGGAACTGGATCGACTTAGAGGCGCTCTGGGATTCCGGCGAAGAGCGTAAGGGCGGACTGATCCTTTACAGTTTGGATTGAGGAGAACAACATGGAAGTCATCAAAGAAGCGAAACCAAGATACAACATAGTCGAGAAGGAGGTCCAGGAGGGCGTCGCCTCGATCATCCAAAGCATCAGGACGGAAGGAGACGAAGCCCTGCGCAGGCTGGAGGAATTCTACGGAGGGAACCGGAGGGAGAGCTTCGCAGTAACGCGCGGAGAGATCGAAGCGGCCTATGCTGAGGTCCCAGAGAACGAGATCGCTGACATAAGGGAGGCTGCGGCGAACATAAGGGCTTTTGCCGAGGCCCAGCGCGCCACGATAGCCGACCTTCCCGATTTCAGCCCACGCGAAGGCATACACCTGGGACACCGCGTGATCCCGGTATCTTCGGCAGCCTGCTACGTCCCTGGAGGTAATTATCCCCTTTATTCCACGGCCCTGATGCTGGTCATACCCGCGAAGGTCGCCGGGGTCGGCCGCGTATGCGCCTGCTCCCCGGTCAGCAAAGAGACCGGCCGCGTCGATTCGAGGACCCTCGTGGCTATGGATACCGCCGGCGCCGACGAGATCTACGCGATGGGAGGCGCCCAGGCGATCGCGGCGTTTGCGTACGGGACAGGAGAGATAAAGCCGGTCGACGTGATAGTCGGCCCCGGCAATAAATACGTAGCCGAAGCGAAGAGGCAGTGCTACGGGCAGGTAGGGATCGATTTCATCGCGGGACCTAGCGAGGTCATGGTGATCGCGGACGGTTCGGGCGACCCGGCAGTCGTCGCTGCAGACCTTCTGGCTCAGGCAGAGCACGACGTGAACGCGAAGGCTTTGCTCGTGAGCCTGGACAGGGATTTCGCGCAGGCGGTCATCAAAGCCGTTGAAAAGGAACTCAGCGAGCTCCCGACGGCAGACATCGCACGCGAATCCTGGAAGGTGAACGGGGAGGTGCTTCTGGCTGCAGGCCCGGAAGAAGCGATAGAGCTCACGAATCGGATCGCGCCCGAGCACCTGGAACTCAACGTCGCGGATCCGGAGCTGTACTTCGCCTCGGGCGGAGACGCCTGCGAAGCGCCGAAACTGCGCAACTTCGGGTCTTTGTTCATCGGGCAGAACACGGCGGAGGTCTTCGGGGACTACGCGTCCGGGACCAACCACACCCTGCCGACCGTCAGGGCAGCGAGGTATACCGGCGGCCTCTACGTCGGCAACTTCCTTAAGACCTGCACATATCAAAGCATGACAGACGAGGCTTCGCGTGAGCTGTCAAAGCTCACCGCGAGGCTTGCGTACGGCGAGGGCCTCTATGGCCACGCGAGAGCGGCGGAGCTCCGCGGAGCAAAGCCTGAGGACGCTGAATAAAGACGCGGAATAAGGACGCGGAACAGTACGGAAGCGGAAGAACGGAGGAAATCATGAGTAAGATCACAGTCAATCACGGTTCAGACCGCATTGTCAGACAGCCCGGGCTGGAATCCGGCAGGCCTGCGGGCGATTTCGGCAGGGGCTTCTACTGCACGGAGGACGCGGAACTCGCCGGAGAATGGGCGTGCAGATCGGGAAAGTCCGGCTTCGTAAACAGGTATGAGTGGGAAGATGACGGGGCCAGGATCCTCGACCTCAGGATGAACGCCGAGAACTATATGGAATGGCTCGACGATTATGAGGACGGCGCGGCGGAGGCAGCCGCCCCGGACCCGGAGGAGAACCTTTTGAAATGGCTCGCGCTCGTGGCGGAGAACCGCGTCATGCCTTCGTTCAGCGCGGAATTCGGCGAGAGGCTAAGGTGGCTTCGCGAGAACTACCTGCCCGACGTTTCGGAATACGACGTGATAATCGGTTACCGCGCGGACGACGTCTGGTTCTCTTTGGTAAGGGGATTCCTGGGCGACGAGGTATCGATCGAGACGCTGAAGAAGAGCCTTGACGAGAAACACGGCCCGGTCCAGATCGTGTTCCGGAGCCCTGAGTCGCTTGACGCACTCACGTTCATAGGCACGCAGATCGCGGACGACGGCGTCTATTACGCGCACCGCAAGCAAAGAGACCGCGAGGTGAGAGAGCTTCTCGCAGCCGGCCTGTACAGGATGAAATACCCCATCCCCATAGAGAAACTCCCCGGCGCACTCGAATCCTCATACATGAAGGACTCGATGCGCGTCCTGGGCGAGGCTGTGGATTACGCGGTGAACGACTGCGGCATCCCGATCGCACCGTTCCTGGAGATGCTCGTCGCGACAGAGACCGGCGAATGCTTCAGAAAGCGTGATCCGAGGGTGATTTCGGGGCTTTCGGGAGTCGAGCTCGTCGGAGAGATTTTCTCAAAGAGCGGCATGGGGGCGGGCGGCCCGGAGCCTTCGATCAAAACCAAGGCGTCGCCTGAATACCGCATAGGCCGCGCTCTGGCCTGCTATATTGTCGGAATGGGCTGCGGGCTCAGGGAACTCCTGAGGCTCGTGAATGCCGACGATCTCCTGAAGCTCAGCGCGAAGATCCCCGAAGGCGAAGAGGGCGAGTGGATAACGGGGATCGAGCGCATAGTGAGGCGCCGCAGCAGAGTGAGCCGCCTCCAGACCCAGCGCAAGATCAGCGGCCTGTCCCAGAGGAAGCTGGCGGAGCTCTCCGGAGTCAACCTCCGCACCCTGCAGCAGTACGAGATCAAAACAAAAGACCTCTCCAAGGCGTCCGTATCATCGGTCGCCGCCCTGGCGGAGGTCCTGGGATGCAGGGTCGAAGA
>JAFWFF010000198.1 GCA_017515765.1 Bacillota bacterium
ATTCCTGCCCTGTACTGAAGGTGATCGGAAATCTGCTGCGTACTGAGCCTGAACAGATTCGGCGCTTCTTCCTCTTCGGTCTCCTCCAGATAAGCCTCCCGCTCTTCTTCGGGTATACCTGGCTCCGCAAGCCCCGCGCCGGTATAAAAGACTTGTTCCGCGTCCAGATCCTGCGGCTTTTCATATTTTGACAGAAGAAAACCGCCGCTGCCTTCCTCATTCAGAAAGCTCTCCATGGCTCTGCACTCTTCTTCCGTCAGCAGTCTCGCTCTTTCCACCGCTTCTGTATCGGGCGCCTCCGTGATCTCGGAGACTTCCGCCGCCGAATCTGCGACGCCATGTGAATCGGCAGATCCCTGTACAGTTGAGTACTCCTGTGCGGCTGTTCCGCCCTGGTCCTCCGTCACCGGTGACGCCGCGGTCCCGTTTTCAGTCAAAAAGGCATCGGCGACGTCAGTGACGCCTCCCGAAGCCTCTTCCTGCGCGCACCCTGAAAGTGCAATCATGCCCGACAATATGAAAGGGATAAGGAGTACATGTCCTCTACTATAACGCATAAGAATTATTCCTTCCCACATTCCCCCCGGAACGGTTCATATCTTAATCATACCTCCATTATAGCAGACAGTTCCTCCTCTGTCAGCCTGCGATATGCTCCAATCGGCAAACTCTCGTCGAGTATGAGCGGTCCCATGGACAGCCTCCTGAGATACAGGACCTCCCTTCCCACAGCCTCGAACATTCTCTTGACCTGATGGAATTTTCCCTCGCGGATCGTCACCCGCACTTCGCTCGCCGGGTCCAGGATCTCCAGGTCCGTGGGAAGCGCCGTGAGCGTCTCATCCACTCTGAGTCCCTCCGCGAACAGCTTCCGCTCCGTTTCTGAGACCGGCCCGTCCAATCGGGCAAAATAGACCTTATCCACATGTCTCTTCGGAGAGAGCAGGCGGTGCGCCAGCTCCCCGTCATTGGTAATGAGGAGGAGTCCCTCCGTATCCCTGTCCAGCCTTCCCACCGGGAACAGGCCTTTCCGCTGTCTCTCGTCGATCAGGTCCAGGACTGTCTGCTGTCTTTTGTCCTCCGTGGCCGAGATCACGCCCGCGGGCTTGTGGAGCATGTAATAGACATATTCCTCGTAGGCAACAGGCTCGCCGTCCAGGCGGACTTCGTCATCCGCCTGCACATGCGCCGCGGGATCTTTCAAGACGCTTCCATTCACCGTCACGCGGCCCGCGCGCACTGCCTTTTTGAGATCGCTGCGGCTCCCCGCGCCCATCTCCGCCAGATATTTATCCAGTCTCATTCCTGACACCCCGATAGATCTCAGATCTTGAACCTGTACCCGACGCCCCAGATCGTCTCGATGTACTGAGGCTTCGAAGTATTGTACTCGATCTTCTCCCTGATCTTCTTGATGTGGACGGTGACCGTCGCGATGTCGCCGACGCTCTCCATGTTCCATATTTTGGCAAAGAGCTCTTCCTTGCTGAATACGTGGTTGGGGTTCTCCGCGAGGAATGTGAGCAGGTCGAATTCCTTCGTGGTGAAGTTCTTCTCCTCGCCGTTCACCCAGACCCTTCTCGCCGTCTTATCGATCTTGAGGCCGCGGATCTCGATGATATCGTTCGTCTTCTGGCCCGCGCCGACGAGCCGCTCGTAACGCGCCATATGCGCCTTCACGCGCGCCACCAGCTCGCTGGGGCTGAAGGGTTTGGTGATATAGTCGTCCGCGCCAAGGCCCAGTCCGCGGATCTTGTCGATGTCGTCCTTCTTGGCGGAGACCATGAGGATCGGCACGTTGCTGTTCTCTCGGATCTTCCTGCACACCTCGAAGCCGTCCATGCCGGGCAGCATCAGGTCCAGAATGATCAGGTCGAATTCCTCCTTGAGGGCCGTCTGCAGCCCCTTGTCGCCGCGGTTCTCGATCGCCACCTCAAATCCGCTCAGTTCCAGATAGTCCTTTTCCAGATCGGCGATCGCCACTTCATCTTCAATGATCAATATTTTGCTCATCCTTAACCTCCACGATTGCAATCCTGCCGATGCGCTG
>JAFWFF010000199.1 GCA_017515765.1 Bacillota bacterium
GAGACGATCAGGCCGTCGATCACGTAGAACTGGAAGCCCTCGCGGCTCTTGCCTTCGTACGGCTCGATCAGGCTGCGGCATGTCGGGGCGGAGGCGTCCATCATAAGGCTCCATTTGCTCCCGAAGTCCTCGACGTCGATCCTGCCGGGGAGCCAGCCTTCCGGATTGTCCGGGTACGCGGAAGTGTCCACGTTGGAGAAGGTCTGGTTGAAGTCGCCGCCCGCGATCACGTAGTTGCCCTTAGCGTATTCCTCCTCAAGCACGCTGAGCAGGGCTTTTGTCTGGGCGATCTTGCCTTCGCCGCTGTCGTAGGCTTCGAGGTGGAGGTTGATGATGACGAGCTCTTTGTCCGAGCCCTCGATCGGCATCCTGTTGATCAAAAGGCATCTCTTCAGGTTGACCGTCCTGACCGGCCAGCTGAAGGGGCAGGGGAGGCTGATGCGGTTAGCCGTTTCGCTTTCGAAGCGGCTCATCGTGAAAAGTCCGCTGTCCACTTTGCCGAGCGGCGGGACCGGGAAGGGCACGAAAGCGGCCTTATAGTTGTTGGCGAAGCTGTACTGCGAATCGCCCATCACGTCCGTCAAAGCGGTCACCACAAGAACTGTCTCATCGACGTGGCGCGATCTCGAAGAATCGCGGTCGAGCTCCTGAAGCATCACTATGTCGGGCTTCTGGGAGGTGAGGAAATCGGTGATCCCGGCCATGTTCTCCATCACGCGCGCTTCGTCCGCCGTATAGACCTTGGTCCCTCCGTCCATGAAGAAATCCGCGTTGTCGCCCAGCGCACCGTAGCCGATGTTCCAGGACACCAGCTTGATCGGTTCGCCCGTCCGGACCTCGCCGCCCGCCTGGCCGATCAAAGGCGTTCCTTCATCCGCCGCCGGCTTGTACTCCAGCGCCGTCAAAGCCGCGACTCCCGCGGCGAGCAAAATGATTATTATGAGAACGATGATTATTATCGCCCTTGCCAGCTTTCTCGCAAACTTTCTTGCCATCTGTCTTTCCTCCGACTAAACTCGCAGGCGGCCGCGCTGCCGCCATTTCAAATTATACCATAATCCCGCCCGCCGCACCACATGCCGAAAGCTCCCGATCCGCCCGTTTCTCCCGCCCCTCTTGCCTCCCGATCACCAAAGCCATCCAATCATCCTGCTCATCCTGCCGCCATTTTCTCCGAGAAGCCGGAAAAAACCTCGCCTGCTATCGCAGACGCCCGGAAAAACCGCTTCTCGGAGAAAAAACGTATTTTCCAAAGCCCTATTTTACGGAGAAGCCGGAAAAAACCTCGTCTGCTATCGCAGACGCCCGGAAAAACCGCTTCTCGGAGAAAACACCGCTGGCCAGCGAGCAGTTTTTATTGGAGAAGCCAAAAAAATGAGCGTCTCCAACAGCCGACGGCGAAAAAAACAGCATCTCCAATAAAAACGCTCTAAAAGCACCCCCTTTTTATTGGAGAAGCCAAATAATAACGCGCCGTCAGGTGGAGAAGCCGAAAAAAACTGCTTCTCCAATAAAAACACGCCAAAAGCGCCCGCGCAAACGCAAAGCCTGCGGCAAGACCGCCCCGCGCAGCCGCAGCAATATGTTTTTTTGACTTATTAACACATATGTGCTATTATGAATCGGTTAATTGATTTCTATAGATCGGCAAACGGGAGCATGCCTTGATATGGCGGAAGCACCTGTGCCTGCCGGTCGCCTATCCAACTGCAGAGCGGCTGCAGACTGCCGCGCCGGGGAAACGATCCGGCGCAGCGCGATCCAGGAAGGAGGCCCCGGGAAAAGACCCGGCGCGCTCCGATTCGAAAATGCAGCTGAGAAGCAGAAAGGAACCCAGAGAATGAAAAAATTATTGGCTTTGTTGATCGCTGTTGTTTTAGTGTTCAGTTTGGCTGCCTGCGGTAAGGACGGCGGTGGAAACACGCCCGCAGGCGACAAGACTCCGGTAGAGGGAGGAGACCTCACCGTCGGCATCATGGCTGACCTTGACGCAAGCCTCGATCCCCACGTTTCTTCATCATCGGCAGGCACAAGAGAGATTTTGTTCAACATATATGAAGGCCTGGTCAAGCCTGACACCGAGGGCAACCTGAACCCGGCCATCGCGTCCGAAGTTAAGGTAAACGACACCGCGGACGAGTACACCTTCACCATAAGGGAAGGCGTCAAATTCCACAACGGCGAGACCGTTACGGCTGACGACGTCGTATGGTCGCTCTCCAGGGCGGCCGGCCTCGACACCGGAACACCGCTCGTAGGCGACGTCGCCGGTATCGCCAAGGTGGAGAAGACGGACGACAGCACAGTCGTCGTCACCCTGAAGGCGCCGGACACCGAGTTCCTGGCCCACGCCACCTGCGCCATCATCCCGGAAGGCAACGACCCCCTGAAGGAAGTCGTCGGCACCGGCCCGTTCAAATTCGTCTCCAGATCCGTACAGGAGAACGTAAAGCTTGAGAAGAACCAGGATTACTGGGGCGAGCCCGCCCACGTCGACACCGTGACCCTTAAGGTCATCGACGACGGCGAGACCATGGTCATGAGCCTCCAGTCCGGAGCGGTCGACATGGCCGTCAGGATGGACGCGAACCAGGTCGCGTCGCTCCAGGATCTGAACATAAAAGAAGGATCCAGCAACATCGTGCAGGCCCTCTACCTGAACAACACCTTTGAGCCCTTTAAGGACGTGAGGGTAAGGCAGGCGCTCTGCTACGCGATCGACAAGCACGCCGTGATCGAGCTCGGAAACGACGGGCATGGTACCGCCCTCGGAAGCTCCATGTTCCCGGCCTTCGGAAAATACTTCATGGATGAGCTCACCGACTACTACACCCCCGATCCCGAGAAAGCAAAGGCCCTGCTGAAGGAAGCCGGCTATGAGAACAGCCTCGAGTTCACCATCAACGTTCCGTCCAACATGCCCCAGCACGTCGACACGGCCCAGGTCATCGTCGAGCAGCTGAAGGCTGTCGGAGTCAACGCGAAGATCAACCAGGTCGAGTGGGCTACATGGCTGGACGAGACATATAAGGGACGCAAGTTCGAGGCTACCGTCGTCGGAATGGACGCTCACGGAGTCGCCGCTTCCGACCTGCTCGCGCGCTTCAACAGCAGCAGCAGCAAGAACTTCATCAACTTCAGCAACGCCGATTACGACGCTGCGTATCAGAAGGCGATAAGCACCACCGATGACGCCGAGCAGACCGAAGCTTTCAAGGAGTGCGAGCGCATCCTGACCGAGCAGGCCGCCAACGTCTACATCCAGGACGTTGCCTCCTTCGTCGTGATGCAGAACAACGTCGACGGTTACGAATACTATCCGCTCTATGTGATGGATCTCTCCAAGATCTATTTCACTGAGTAAGCTGCGATCTGAAAGGCGAGGTTTTTCGGTCTGTCGGGATCCGGCGCCGAACCTGAGATGAAGTACATCATTAAGAAAACAATCATATTGATCGTGACCCTGCTCCTGATCTCCGCGCTGGCATTCCTGGCGTTCCAGATCATCCCGGGGGACCCGACCACCAAGATCCTCGGGACGGACTATACCCCCGAGAGGGCGGAAGCTCTGCGCCACGAGCTGGGTCTCGATCAAAATCTGTTCATACGCTACGGGAATTGGCTGAAAGGCTTCGTGACCGGGGATCTCGGGACGAGCTACAGTTATTTTATGCCCGTAAAAGAAGTTCTCAAGGGCAAGGTGAGCGTCACCTTCGCCCTTTCTTGCTTGTCATGGATAATCGTGACTTTGATCAGCGTGCCCCTCGGCATCGCGATGGCGAGGTACAACACCGGGCGGATGGATCGCTTCAACGTGGTCGGGAACCAGATCTTCATGGCGATACCCTCGTTCTTCCTGGGGATCATGTTCGCGTACTTCTTCGGGCTCGTCCTGCACTGGTTCGTGCCCGGGCGGTTCATTCCCTTTGATCAAAGCTTCATCAAAGCGATCGGCGGCCTCATCCTGCCGGCGTTCGCGATATCCATCCCCAAGGCCGCCAAAGTCGCCAAGCTCCTCAGGTCGTCGATCCTGAACGAGATGGGCAATGACTACGTCCGCACCGCCTACAGCCGCGGCAACTCGCGCTGGCAGGTCATCCGCGGGCACGTGCTCAGGAACGCTCTGCTTCCCGCGATAACGTATATCGCGATGTCCCTCGCCGACATAGTCGCGGGGTCGATCATTGTGGAGCAGGTGTTCGCGCTGCCCGGCCTCGGGAAGCTTTTGATGGCGAGCATCGGAAACCGCGACTACCCGGTCGCCCAGTGCATAGTCGTGATCATCGCCTTCGTGGTGGTGTTCATGAACTATCTCGCCGACGTTATCACCCAGTATGTGGATCCGAGAGTGAGGTTGTCATGAAGCATTACATGAAGAACCCCAACTTCCGGCTCGGGGCGATAATCACCGGAATAATGATCCTTTTGATCGTGGTCGGCGCGTTCTGGACGCCCTACGACCCGAACGCGATGGACGCTTCCTGCAAGATGCAGGGGCCGAGCTTCGCACACATCCTGGGCACCGACAACTTCGGGCGCGACGTCTTCTCCAGGGTCGTCCAGGGAGCCGGTGCGACCTTCATGATCGCAGCGGCGACCGTCGCGATCGGACTCCTGATC
>JAFWFF010000004.1 GCA_017515765.1 Bacillota bacterium
AACGACTCGGACTTCTATTCCCTTAAAGGGATCCTTGAAGGCAATGTGAGCGGTACCGGGAGCAATATCCTGATCTACGCCACCAGCAACAGGCGGCACCTGATCAAAGAGTCTTCCGCCCAGAGGCAGGGCGACGACCTGCATCTGAACGATACACTTCAGGAGATGATGAGCCTTTCCGCGAGATTCGGCCTCACCGTGACCTTCCTTAAGCCTGAGAAGGATCTGTATCTGGAGATCATGGAAAGCCTGGCACTGGAACAGGGCCTGATAACGAGCGACGCCGATCCCGAAGTCATGGAGGATCTCAGGAAGCGCGCAGAGGCCTATGCCATAAGGTCGAACGGCCGAAGCCCCAGGACAGCCAAACAGTTCGTGACACTGGCAAAGAACGGTCTCAGATGACCGCAAGACGCAAAAAACAAAAACACAATAAAAGACGGGCGCCCTCGCCGGGCGCCCGTTTTGTTTGAAAAACTACATCATCACGCTGACCTGTTCGACCTCGTAGCCTTTGGCTTTGACGGAGTCGATGATCCTTTGCTTATGCTCTGGGCCGAAGGCCTCGATCGTGATCTTAAGCTCCACGCTTGCGTTTCTGTCGATGCTGACGAACTGGTTGTGATCCAGTCTGATGACGTTTCCGCGGTTCTCCGCGATTATGGTGGCGACGCTCACCAGCTCGCCGGGCTTGTCCGGCAGAAGGACCGACATCGTGAATATCCTGTCTCTCGCGATCAGTCCGTGCTGGACGACGGAAGACATCGTGATGATATCCATATTGCCGCCGGAGAGGATGCATACGACTTTTTTGTCCGTGCAGTCGATGTGCTTAAGAGCGGCTACGGTGAGAAGTCCGGAATTCTCCACCACCATCTTATGGTTCTCGACCATGTCGAGGAAGGCGACTACCAGCTCGTCGTCAGGGATGGTTATGATATCGTCCAGATTCTGCTGGAGGTAAGGAAAAACCTTGTCTCCGGGGGTCTTCACGGCTGTGCCGTCAGCGATCGTGGTCACCTTTGGAAGAGTGACTACATGACCGGCTTCCATCGAAGCCTTGAGACAGGCAGCGCCTTCCGGTTCGACGCCGATAACTTTGATGCTGGGCTTAAGAAGCTTTGCCAGGGTCGAAACGCCTGACGCCAGCCCGCCTCCCCCGATCGGCACGAGTATCACGTCGACCAGCGGCAGATCCTCAACGATCTCCATGGCGATGGTTCCCTGCCCTGTCGCGACGTCGAGATCGTTGAACGGATGTATGAACGTATAGCCCTTCTCTTCGGCGAGCTTCGCGGCGTACTCCGCGGCCTCATCGTAGACGTTGCCGTAAAGCACGACTTCAGCACCGTAGCTCTTGGTGCGCTCGACTTTGATCAAAGGGGTGGTCGTCGGCATCACTATGACCGCCTTGCAGCCGTAGGCTTTGGCTGCGAAGGCTACGCCCTGGGCGTGATTCCCCGCGGAAGCGGTTATGAGTCCCCTCGCCCGCTCTTCGTCGGTCAGGGTGCTGATCTTGTAATAAGCCCCTCTGATCTTATACGCTCCGGTCTTCTGCATGTTCTCGGGCTTGAGATACACCTTGTTCCCGGACATCTCGGAAAAATAATCGCTGTACACCAGATGGGTATCCGCGGTCACCCTTCTCACAGTCTCGCTGGCTTTTTCAAAACTCTTAAGATCCATTCTATTTCTTCCCTATATCTTCATGACGGCGCCCTTGCAGGAGGGTCCGACCATCTCCATATATCTCGCCAGCCAGCCGCTCTTGATCTCAGATTCCTTGGGAACAAAGCTCTTGCGGCGCTCTTCGATCTCCTCGTCGGAGACTCTGAGGTTGATCGACGTTGCAGGGATATCGATATCGATGATGTCGCCTTCTTTGATCAGGCCGATCTCGCCGCCCTGGGC
>JAFWFF010000200.1 GCA_017515765.1 Bacillota bacterium
CGAGGACGCGCTGGCCTCCGAGAAGACAGACGGCGAGAGGCGCGAGACCCTGCGCCGCCAGCTTAAGGACCTTCCCTACGCGCACATAAGCACTTTCCATTCATTTGCCATTTCGGTCATAAGGCGGTTCTTCCATCTGATTGATATCGAGCCGGGCTTCACGGTCTGCGACGAGTCCAGGGCATTTCTCATGAAGAAGGACGCCCTCGACGAACTGATGGAGCAGGAATACGAGGCCGGAAGAAAGGAGTTCCTGGCTCTTCTGGATAAATACACGGCGGGCAGGAGCGACGCGAGCCTTAAGTGCATCATTTCCGACAAGCAGGGCCTCTACGAGAAACTCATGTCACTTCCCGATCCGTGGGGCTGGGCTGAGGAAGCGGTGGACAGGCTGAGGCTTGGAGACGCGGACCTGGAGGACAGTCATTTCTGGAAGTATTACAGCGGGGCGCTTTCGGCCGCGCTTGAGAGCGCTCTGGAGATGGAGGATCTGGCAGCGTCGATGCTCACGGACAGCGGGCTTGACCGCATAGCCGCGGACTATAGGGCAAAGGGCCTTACGCCGGTCCGGAACGCCCTGGACGCACTGCGCGGAGACTATGTGCCCTCCGACACGATAGAAGAGATCCGCAGGGCGCTTTCCGGCGGCTACAATACCAGGCGCCTCACGGGCAACAAAGACGAGAAGCCCCTGTTCAAACAGATAGAGGGCCGGGTCAAGCTCTACCGCGACGCGTCCAAGGAGCAGATCGACAGGGTCAAAGAGATGATCTCCGAGCCCCTTGAGGAGACGGTTTTCGAGATCGGTGAGACCGCTGATGACGCGGCGGAGCTCATGAGGCTCGTCAGGGAGTTCGACCGCATATACAGTGAGATGAAGGCTGAGGAGAAGGTGATCGACTTCACCGACATAGAGCACCTCTGCCTTAAGATACTTGATAACGAAGAAGCCTGCGAGGCTTACCGACGCGAGATCTCTTACATATTCATAGACGAGTACCAGGACACCAATATGCTCAGGAGAGCATAATCTCGCGCATCGGCAATCCCGGCCGCACGTTCATGGTAGGAGACATCAAGCAGAGCATCTACAGGTTCAGGCTCGCGGATCCCGACATATTCAACGCGAAGTATTCGCTGTTCACGCCGGTATCGGAGATGGCCGGTGAAGATGCCGGGATAGTCGTCGACATGAACCGCAACTACAGGAGCAAAGCCCCCATCCGCCGATTTATCAACCGCACGTTCAGCGGCCTGATGGAGGGATACGACGACCGTGCCGCGCTTCACGGCCCGGAGGGCGAAGAAGAACCGCCCGTAGGCAGCACGGGGTTGGGTGCGGATCCCGCAGGCGGCGCAGGGAGCACTGCCTGTGCAGGGCTGGGCGACGAACCTTTGATCGCGCTCCTCGACACCGGGGAACTCAGGAACGGCGAGCTCTATCTCAATGAATACGATGACGAGACCCGCAGTGAGATCCTCGACATGAAGCACGACGAGCTGGAGGCTTTGTTCGTCGCGTCCCTCATCAGGTCAGAGCTCGGGAAGATCTTCAAGCCCGGCAATGAGAACGCAGAAAGGCCACTCAGGCAGGGCGACATAGCTATCCTGGCGCGGAGCAACACTCCCGCGGGGATATTCAGGAAGGCCCTGGGCGATCTCGGCCTCAGGTGCATAGTCAATGAGAACGACGGGTATTTCGATACCATCGAGATAGAAGTGTTCATGGCGCTCCTTTCGGTCCTGGACAACAGGCAGCAGGACGTCCCGCTGCTTACCGTGCTCCACTCCGAGATGTTCGGATTCGACGCGGAGGATCTCGCGAGGATCAGGGCCGAAAACCCCGCGGGCAGCTTTTTCAAGGCGTTCGCGGCGTACTGCGCGGGCGGCCGCATCGAGGACTTAAGGGAGAGATGCGCGGAAGCGCTGGCTTTGATCGATGACTGGAGGAGGCTTGCAAGGGTGATGCCTCTCCCTGACATCATCTGGAAGATAATGCTGGACAGCGGCTACTATCTGTTCATGGGCGCGCTGCCCGACGGCAAGAGGCGGCAGGCCAATATGCGCATGCTGTGCGACAAGGCCGAGGCTTACGCGTCCGAGGGCGAGTCGTCGCTCTACGGCTTCATCAAATACATCGAGACGATCCGCGACCGTGAGGTCAAAATGCCCGAGGCGAAGCTTACGGGCGACAGGGAAGACGCGGTCCGCATCATGACCATGCATAAGAGCAAAGGCCTCGAGTTCCCGATGGTAATAGTGACGGGGCTCTCCCGGAAGCTGACCTATGAGACGAGCGGCAAGATATCCTTCCATAAGGATCTAGGCCTCGGCCTCAGGTATTACAGGGAATACGGAAGGGAATTCGGCACGGTTTACCGCCCGACAGCCCTTCAGAAGCTGATCGTCGGCCGCGTGAGGGACGAGGAGTACGCCGAGCAGGTAAGGGTGCTTTACGTCGCGATGACCAGGGCAAGAGACAAGCTCATACTGACAGGCACCTTGGACGATCCGGAGAAGTTTGCCGAACGCGCGAGGACCGATCTCAGGACCCGCTCCTCATATCTCAATATGATCTCGCCGCACTGCAATTACAGGATATTCGGGCTTGGCGGAAGCCTAGAGGCTGCGTCCGGGGTCACAGCGGCGCCGCAAGAAGCGGGAGCCGCCGTCTCCGCAGGCACAGAGGCTTTCTCTCCGGTAACTGCAGAAGAGAAGCGAGCGCTCCTGGAGCAGCTTGGCTACGCATACCCGTATGAGGACGCGCGGTCGATACGTTCCAAATACTCGGTCACGGAGATCAACAAAATGCTGGGGCCGGATCATGAACAGGCTTATCCTGGAGAGGGAAGGGGCGCGGAACTCGCGATCCCGTCCTTCGCGGTCGGTGAGAGGCGTCTTACCGCAGCCGAAAGAGGGACGATCTACCACGCTTTGATGGAGGAGATAGATTTCGCGGACGTTCCGACGGACAGCAAAGATGCCGCGGAAGCCCGCGTCCGTGAGATGATCGAAACGTTCCGCAGCGAGGGGATGTTCAGCGAAGAGGAGATCGAAGCTGTGGATATATCAAACATCGCTTCGTTTTTCATGACAGATCTCGGAAAGCGCACCGTCGCTGCTGCCAGAGCAGGCCGCCTCTCGGAGGAGCGCGCCTTCACCATGAAGCTGGTCACCAAAGGCGAGCCGGTGCTCGTCCAGGGGATCATCGACTGCTTCTTTACCGAAGGGGAAGGCGCGGACGAGCGGACTGTCCTGCTCGACTACAAGAGCAATTACTATGATCTCAGGAAGCCGGAGGAGGAAGAGCTCAGGCTGAGGAATACGTATTCCGGCCAGATCGCGCTTTACCGCCGCGCGCTGGAGATGGCCGGCCTGCCGCCGGTAAAAGAGGCCTACCTCTACCTCCTGGCGGTGAAAAGGCTTATCGACATGTCTGACACAGAGTGGGGCGACGCGGGCATCGGCGAATGACGGCCGCCCGCAGGGGAGTATCCGCATGACCAAAAACGCCGGCAGCAGAAAAAACAGGGCAGGCTCATGGCGCGTCAGGAGCTTTATGAAGACGCTCCTGCTTTTGCTTGCGCTGGCCGCTTTGATAGCTGTGGGATCGCTCGGCCTCTGGCGGTATTTCCTGACGCCGGGCTACGACATACCTGACCTTCCCGAATACTCGGGACAGCCTGCGGTGGATATCAACCACGGGGTACCCGGATTCACCGATGATGAGATATGGGACGGGCCGCCTTCAGAGGCGCCGTACGAACAGCTGTCGGAGCTCGACGCGCTCGGACGCTGCGGCAGGGCTGTCGCCTGTGTGGGACCCGAGACCATGCCGACGTGGGAGAGGGAAGAGTCCACGGGCATGGCAAAGCCGACCGGCTGGCACTATTCAAAATACGATTTCATCGATAACGGCGGCTATCTGTACAACCGCTGCCACCTGATCGGCTGGCAGCTCACCGGGAATCTCAACGATTTCAGGCTTCTGGTCACGGGGACCAGGTATATGAACGTGGAGGGGATGCTTCCTTATGAGAACCGGGTCGCATCCTATGTGCGGAGGACCGGGAACCACGTGATGTACAGAGTCACCCCGGTCTTCAGCGGCCGGGATATGCTCGCCCGCGGAGTGCAGATGGAGGCGTACTCCATAGAGGATGACGGCGAGGGGCTCTCTTTCAACGTCTTCTGCTACAACGTCCAGCCCGGGGTCATCATCGACTACGACACCGGGGACAACTGGGAGGAATAGGGGACCGTCCGGCAACCGGGCCTTAAGAATAACTTAACGTTTCCGAAAGGGTAATTTAGGAAAAACCACAGACCGCATTTAATCTCTCCTCGATATCTTTATCGCAGATCGAGCAGGGGAGGTGCGCGTCGTGGCTTTTTTCGTTTGTCTGGTATCCCGGCTTTTCGGGCTTTGGTTTTTGATCACGGGGCTTCTTATGATCTTCAGGAAGCCTAAAGGCTATGAGCAAAAAGAGCCGCGCACCGGGTTCGCCTGCCTCATCCCG
>JAFWFF010000023.1 GCA_017515765.1 Bacillota bacterium
ACCACAGGCCTCGTGATCTGGGCGAAGGAGCTCAGCTCCCATGAGGATTTCGAGGCCAACAACCGCCTGTTTCAGATAGGTTTTACGGGCGGAGGCCTTTTGTTCTCGCCCTTCCCGGGGATCATCGCCGATCACGCGGGCGGCTCCTATCTCACGGCCTTCTTCTGCTTCGGCATCGGCGCCGTGATCGTCACGCTCGGGATCCAGTGGGTCTACCGCCGCGCCGGGTCTTCTGCCGCGCCGGGACCAAAAAGCCCGGACGCCTGAGAGCTCCGATCCCCTCTAATCCTCGTTCCAGTGTCTGTAGAAATCGTTGATCTTCTCCTGAGCGCGCTCGGAGATGTGTTTCTGTTTGAATTTTTCGATGTCCCCGAGTATCGCCATCATCTCGTCGACAATGTCCTCGGGTGAGGCGTTTCCGCGTCCCGCTATGTATCCCATCATCCGCCTAGAGGTGTATTCGGTTGACATGTGCATGCTGATGAGGCGGGAAAAGGCCTCGTCGTAGCCTTTTTTGATCATGAAGCCGTAGAGATCCCGGGACTTGCCGGACTTCCGGTCATGGCCTGCCGCGGCGAGGGAGTCACGGTTTGCGGCGAGATATTCCTCGATCACCGCGATGTCGCGGATGTCCTTCGGCCTGCGAAGCGCGCGCTTAAGGGCAAGCACGCTCTCCAGCGTCTCGCAGTTGAAGCCTTCGACGACGTCAAAGGGGATATCGGCCATATTCGCCCGCATCTCCACGTCATCAAAAGGGACGTAGCTGCCCTTTTCGTTGCGCGGGCAATTTACGAGCGAAAGGCTCTCGGCGAGCTCGGGTGAGACGCACAGGTCGAAGTCCGCCGTCTCCTCTCTCAGACCTCTCAGAAGAAGAGAGCCTCCTGACCTTATCACGTATTCGGATTTCGGAAGGCCGAAGCTCTCAAGTTTTTCGATGAATTCCTGTCTGTTCATAGTTATTTCTCAGCAACGGGCCGGCTTCTCATTCCTGAGCTGCCCGACGGTCACGATCACGCTCCGGTGCACGATCTTTCTGGGTTCAAAGCCGATGATCGAATAGATCACCTGCATAACGATCCCCGATCCGAAGGTATTCACTATCGTGCCGATTCCGATCGGCCCCCCGAGCAGCCACCCGATCAAAAGGACCACAGCGTAAAGGATCATCTGCACCGCGCCGATCGGTATGCTCTTCATCCTCTTGCCCAGCCCGAGCAGGAGTGCGTCTCTCGGTCCGCAGCCCTGAGCGGAGAGCATGTAGAAATACTGGCCAAGAGCCATGAGCGCAAGGCCGGCGATGATTATGAGTATGCCGAAGAGCGGGTTTTTTGTCTCAGGAAACGGGTCAAAGTCATTGAACAGCTGCACGAAATTACCCGTGAGCAGTGCGTCCAGGATCGTACCGAAACCGATCTTCTCCTTCATCGCGAGGTCTATGATCAAAACGACGATGCCTATCAGGGTCATGGAAAGCCCGTAGTTCAGCGGCGTGTGATAGGAGACGCCCATGCCGAAGCAGTCCCATGGCGAAAGACCGATGTTTGCCCTTATCGTAAGATGTACCCCCAGCGCGAACACCAGGAGTCCGAAGACGATCCTCACCCATCCGAAAATTATCTGACCTTTGCCGCCTTCTTCGCGGCTATTCACTTTATACTTCACTTTTATCTGAACTCTCTCTATCGTTTATTTTGCGGAGGCGACCCTTGCGCAGTGGGCCTCCAGGAACGGCTCCTCCGTATCGCTGAGCCCCGCCCTGCAGAGCTCTTTCGCGAGGAGACCTCCTATCCGCTCGAACAGGACGACCAGATCGTCGTCCGTGTTTATCTTCCGGGCGTCGTATGTGTAGTCTTTCCAAGCCGCGGCATCGGGCGGAAGGGCCGCGGCCGCTTTGATCAGCTCCGCGATCTCGGCGCTTCCCTCGAGCTCGCTGAACGCCCTGAACTTCCATTTATAATACGGAGCGTACCTCCTGCGGATCAGGAACAGTATGTCCATCGCGGCGTCGATGCTCCTGGTTCTGCAGTATGAGGCGGCGACGATGTCCTGTCTCGCCATGCACCTCGCGTAGTTCGCCTGCATCGCCGCGGCGTATTCGTGCAGGGCGTGTGCCAGCCTCATGCGCCATATCCTGTCCGGGTAGTAGCCGAGGATGATATCGCGGATCCCGGAGAATCTCCCCAGGTCGTCGCGGAAGACCTTACCGTTCACGGAAG
>JAFWFF010000201.1 GCA_017515765.1 Bacillota bacterium
CAACAAAGAGAAGGTCCAGCTGATCCTGGCCATGAGCCGCAGAGCTTATATCTATTTCCTGGACGAGCCGATCGGCGGAGTCGACCCGGCTGCCAGAGACTATATCCTGAGCACCATCCTCCGGAACTACTCCGAGAACGCACTGGTGCTGATCTCCACCCATTTGATCGCGGTCTCCATCGTGAGCGGCATCATCCAGTTCGCGAGGATGATGATCATGCAGAACGCGCTTTCGACCGGCGCAGTATTCAGCATCCTGGGCTGGCCGACGCTGATCCTCTACGCGGTCCTCGCAATCGGTTTCTTCTTCGGAACGTATATGATCATGGAGAACAAACTGAACCTGGAATAACGATCAAAGCATCAAAAAGATCCCGCCTGCAGGCGGGATCTTTTTATTAGCTGCTGTTCGACTTGTTTCTGTGTTACCTTCGGCCTTTTTATCGGGTTTTGGGTATACCCTCGCCTGTTTTTGCGGCAAAGGTACTCGCGAAACAGCTTTGATCGCGCGTTTTGGTGTTACCTTCGAGGCGAAACGGCGCGATTTGTTATACCTTTGGCCGTTTTTAAGCAAGAGGTATACGTGAATGAAGCCCGGCAGGGCGCACAGACGCTGCGGATCCCGGACTAGCAGCCGATCTTCGCTTCGTAAATGGCTCTCGCGCGCTCGTCGAAGTCCGCCGCCTCCGGGGCGAATTCCTCTTCGAATAATCCCCTTATCTTCTCCTCCCCCGCCAGCAGTACATCCGTGACGAAAGCGCCTCCGAGGCGCGCGAACTCCTCCGGATCGTCGCAGGAGAAGACTCCGTCCGGGTCCTTCCAGAAGGCGGTCGTGACCAGCGGGCCGCGGCCGCTCTCCGCTGCTGCTATGTGGAAGTATTCAACGGCCATATGGCTCAGCGCCTCGGGCCCGAGCGAATCACGCACATCAGCGTCAATCGCCCGGGAGAAGATCGTCTCGGTCTTGATCCGGCATTTACGGGCGTTCTCCTCGTAATAGCCGATATTCCTGAGAACGCCTGCGAAGCTTTTGCCCCTGTCCCTGAACACCAGGCAGCCGTCGACGCCGTCAAGATCGCTGAAGACGAAGACGCCGTCCTCCCAGCTCATCGAATCGGCAAAGGCGTCGCGCTCGGCCATATACGCCTCAAAAAGCGACTCCAGGTATACGCAGCCCCTGTACAGCTTCTCCGGGTCTATGCTCAGCTCATATCTCTCAGCCATGGTAATCTACTCTATTCTTTTTACGACGTATTCCTTCGCCTCTACCGCTTCCTTCAGGACCTCGTCCGGGACCTCTTTGGTCAGGGTCACCACAGCGCGGTTCTCCTCGTGGCTGACTTCCGCGGACTCGACTCCGTCGAGAGCCTCGAGAGCCTTCTTGACCGCAGCCTCGCAGTGCATGCACATCATTCCTTCGATCGTCATAGTCTTTTTCATCGCATTCTCCTCCTTGGGATCTTCTTTATCAAAACCGTATCCGGCATGATCAGCTGTTACGCTGTCACTTACAATTATATTATCCAACCCGGACTCACGTCTCCTGTCGCGGCTCGGGTCGTGCACGTCGAGCAGGTTGAGTCTCAGCGCGTTCGTGACGACGAAGAAGCTCGAGAGGCTCATCGCCGCGGCTCCGAACATCGGGTTCATGGTCCAGCCCGTGAGGTTTATAAAGGCTCCCGCGGCGAGCGGGATCCCTATCACGTTGTAGAAGAAGGCCCAGAACAGGTTCTGATGTATGTTCCTGAGCACCGCCCTCGAGAGGCGCACGGCTGCCGGGACGCCGCTCAGGCGGCTGTCCATGAGCACCACATCCGCAGCGTCTATCGCGACGTCGGTCCCCGCCCCTATGGCAATGCCCATGTGAGCCCTTTTTAGGGCCGGAGCGTCGTTAATACCGTCTCCTACCATAATTACCTTGCCGGACTCCGAAAGCTCCCTCACGGCCTTTTCTTTGCCTTCGGGAAGGACACGGGCGATCACATTGTCCACCCGCGCGTCGCGGCCTATCGCGTCCGCGGTCCTGTAGTCGTCCCCCGTGAGCATTACCACGCGGATACCCATATCGCGAAGCTGGCGGATGGCTTCGGGGCTCTCCTCTTTGATCACGTCCGCCACAGCGATGAGTCCCAGGAATTCGCTTCCGCGGGCAAAGAACATGCACGTCTTTCCGTCGTCGGAAAGGTCGTACACCGCCGCGTAGAATTCATCAGGCACCTCCGCGTGTTCAGCGACGAAGGAATATATCCCGCCGTAATATCTCAGGCCGCCGTCCTCCGAGCAGGCGGTGAGGCCCTTTCCGGTCACAGCCTCAAATCCCGTCACTTCGAAAGCCTTGAGCCCCTGCTCTTCCGCTTTAGCGACCACAGCCTTCGCCAGCGGGTGCTCGCTCTTCAGTTCCAGGGAGTAGGCGGCTGTGAGGAATTCCTCCTCGCTTATGCCCTCAGCAGGGTACACGTTCGTCACGACCGGCTCGCCCTTAGTTATGGTCCCGGTCTTATCCAGGCAGACTATATCCGCTTTCCCGGTCTCCTCTAGGGAAACCGCGGTCTTGAACAGTATTCCGTTCCTCGCGCCAACGCCGTTTCCAACCATTATGGCGACAGGCGTCGCAAGCCCGAGAGCGCAGGGACAGCTTATCACGAGGACGGATATCCCCCTCGCGAGAGCAGATCCCGCGTCGCGTCCGACCAGCAGCCAGATAACGGTC
>JAFWFF010000202.1 GCA_017515765.1 Bacillota bacterium
ACTTATCCTCCTTCATTGATTGTTCGAAAAGAACCTTTACACAGAAAATTATAGAATTGCGAAATATGGAAGTGAAATAATTGTTCAGCATTGGAATAATTAAGAAAACTAATTACTGGAAACATGTACATAAAAAGACCGCCGCGCAGGCGCGCGGCGGGTCGTTTGACCGATCCTTAAACTACTCCTCGTAAAGGTCTACTGCGCAGTTCGTCTGGACGTTCTGCACGTCGTCGTTGTCCTCGAGGACGTCAACGAGCTTTCTGAGTTTAGGAATATCCGTATCCTTGGGAGTTGACTCCATGGACGGTACGAACATCACTTCGGAATCCACGAACTCATATCCGGCGTCGGACATTCCCTGGTGGACGTCCGTGTATGCGGAAGGATCGCAGTATATGGTGAAGCTGTCATCCTCAGTGACCATGTCGTCGGCGCCGGCCATAAGCGCGTCATCCATGACCTGGTCTTCATCCATGTCATCGGTCCTCTCTATGACGAGGACTCCCCTGCGGTTGAACATATATGCGACGCAGCCCTGGGTGCCCAGGTTTCCGCCGTGTTTATCGAAAAGAGATCTGACTGCCGAGGTGGTCCTGTTGCTGTTGTCGGTAAGGCATGTGACCATGAACGCCACTCCTCCCGGACCGTATCCTTCAAAAGTCATCTCTTCATAGGACGCTCCGCCGAGTTCGCCGGTGCCCTTCTTGATGGCTCTCGTAATATTGTCGTTCGGCATTCCGATGGCTTTCGCCTTTTCTATGGCGACTCTGAGTCCCGCGTTATAGTCCGGATCTCCGCCGTCCTTTGCCGCGACCGTGATGGCCTTGGCGTATTTCGTAAACATCGCAGCTCTCTTGGAATCCTGTGCTGCTTTTCTTCCTGCGATCGTACCGTGTCTTCCCATAGAGACACCTCCTGTCTGTCAAAGATAATCTATTATACACCAAAAATCAAAAAGTGTACAACCAATATATATGCCGTATATCAATCTCCGGCCGCGGCTTCTTTCATCTCTAGATTCTTATGCGCCGTAGCCATCATGAGCTTGATGCGGTTCAGCTGGTTGACGTCGCTCGCTCCGGGGTCGTAGTCTATCGCGACTATGTTCGCTCTCGGATTGAGCTTTCTGATTGCTTTCATCATTCCCTTGCCTGTGACGTGGTTCGGCAGGCAGGCAAAGGGCTGGAGGCACGCGATGTTCTCGCATCCGCCGCGAATGAGCTCTATCATCTCTCCGGTGAGCAGCCATCCTTCTCCGCACTGGTTTCCGAGCGAGATGACCTCGGTAGCGGCTTTGGCAGTCTCTTCGATGTAGGCAGGCTCGGTATAGTGCTTGCTCTCGCGCAAAGCCTTCCTCATCGGCTTTCTCATCCATTCGACGGCTTTGATCGCAGCCTCGTTGATCATCATCTGCTTGTGAGTTCCCGAAAGATGCTCGTAATTGTATCTCTTGCTGTAGAAACCGTACATGAAGAAGTCGATCAGGTCCAGGACGACCGCTTCGCCGCCCTCCTGCTCGATTATGCCGACGATGTCGTTGTTGGCGTTCGGGTGGTATTTTACGAGTATCTCCCCCACTACTCCGACCTTCGGCTTCTTCACGTCGATACGCTCGACGGCGTCGAATTCCTCGACTATCTGCTTGAGGTTCCGGGCAAAGGTCGCGCGGTTGAAGTGGAGCATGTTCTCGATGATCCGGTCATGCCAGCTGTCGACGATGGCCTGGCATGTGCCGGGCACCTTCTCATACGGCCTGGTCGCGTACAACAGTCTCATGATCAGGTCTCCGTAGATGCCTCCGGTCACGAGCTTCATGCCCATGCCCGCAGTGATCTTGAACCCGGGGTTCTTTTCCAGGCCGACCATGTTGAAGGAGATCACCGGGACCTGTTCCATACCGAGATCCTTCAGCGCCTTCCTGAGCAAAGACACATAGTTGCTTGCCCTGCAGCCTCCGCCGGTCTGTGACATGAATACGGCGGTCTTGTTCAGGTCGTACTGGCCTGACTTGAGGGCCGAGATGATCTGGCCGAGCGTTACGATAGTCGGATAGCAGGCGTCGTTGTTTATATACGTCAGGCCTTCGTTGACCGAGTTCTTGTCCACGGGAGGCAGGAGCACGGCGTTGTATCCGCATGCTCTCACAGCCCACTCCAGATATGTGAAATGTATCGGGGACATCTGCGGTATGAGGAGCGTGTAGCCCTGGTCGCGCATGTCTTTAGTGAAGAGCCTGCGCTCGTAGGATTCGCTGCTGGGCGTCGCCTTCACCTGGTTCTTTTCGCGCTCTTCCATGGCAGCCTTAAGCGAACGGATACGGATCTTGATAGCGCCGAGGTTCGAGACCTCATCTATCTTAAGGACCGTATACATCTTGTTGTTGCGGCTGCAGATCTCCTCGACCTGGTCGGTGGTCACCGCGTCCAGGCCGCATCCGAAAGAGTTCAGCTGGACCAGTTCTACATCGTTGTATTTGCCGACGAAATCCGCCGCCTTATATAGCCTGGAATGATAGACCCACTGGTCGAGGACCCTTACAGGCCTCGGAAGCTCTCCGAGATGGCAGATGGAATCCTCAGACAGCACGACAAAATCAAATGAGCTTATCAGCTTGTTTATGCCGTGATTGATCTCGGGATCGAGATGGTACGGACGGCCTGCGAGGACTACCGCTTTCTTGCGGTTCTCGCGGGCAAATTTCATCGCGTACTCTCCCTGCTTGCGGACGTCGGCCTTGAATCTGTCCTGCTCCTCCCTGGCGGCTTTGACGGCTTCAGCGATCTCTTTCTCACCTATGTGGAGGCTCTTGAACTCCGCGGCGAGGTTTTTGACCAGCTTTTCATCATCGTCGTAAGGGACGAAGGGATGGGAGAACCTGACCTCTTCTTCTTTAAAGAGATCATCCATGTTGTTGGCGATGGATTCCGGATATGTAGCGACTATCGGGCAGTTGTAGTGGTTCGGAGCAGTCGGGTCCTCGTTCTGCTCATAATTGATGCAGGGGTAGAAGATCCATTTTATCCCCTGTTTTACGAGCCATTTGACGTGGCCGTGGACCATCTTTGCAGGATAGCAGGCGGTATCGGAAGGAATGCTGTCCATGCCCGACTCGTAGAGTTTTTTGGTCGATTTCGGAGACAGGACGACACGGAATTTAAGCGTGGTGAACAGTGTGAACCAGAACGGATAATTCTCGTACATGTTCAGGACTCTGGGTATGCCGACGACTCCCCTCTCGGCCTTGAAATCCGAAAGCGGCTCGTAATCAAAGAGTCTCTTTACCTTGTACTCGTAGAGGTCGGGAAGCCCCGAATCCCTGTTTGTCCCGCCTGCGCCCTTCTCGCAGCGGTTTCCGGTGATGAACCTGGTTCCGTCGCTGAATTTGTTAATAGTAAGGATGCAGTTGTTCTCGCAGCCCTTGCACCTTCCGTTGCTGTGCTCGACCTTGAAGCGCTCCAGGTCGTCCTTTCCGAGGATCGACGATCTGGTGCCGCTGACGTAGTTTTCCTTGGCGATCAGAGCGCAGCCGTAGGCTCCCATGAGCCCCGCGATATCCGGCCTCACGACGTCCTTCCCGATTATCTTCTCGAAGCTTCTGAGCACCGCGTCGTTTAGGAACGTTCCGCCCTGGACGACTATCTTGTCTCCGGCTTCGTCGGTGTTCCTGAGTTTGATGACCTTATATAGCGCGTTCTTGATGACCGAATATGAAAGTCCTGCGGAGATATCCCCTATCTCTGCTCCCTCTTTCTGCGCCTGTTTTACCTTGGAGTTCATGAACACTGTGCAGCGGGTCCCGAGGTCCACGGGGTTCTTCGCGAACAAAGCCTCCGCCGCGAACGCTCTGGTATCGAGGTTCACGGATTTGGCGTATGTCTCGAGGAAGGATCCGCAGCCAGAGGAGCATGCCTCGTTCAGCATGATATTGTATATCGCGCCGTCTTTTATCTTCATGCACTTCATGTCCTGGCCGCCGATATCGAGTATGAAATCGACTCCGGGCAGGAAGAACTCCGCCGCGCGGAAATGAGCCATCGTCTCTATCTCGCCGAGGTCAGCCCGGAAAGCGGCTTTGATCAGGCCCTCGCCGTATCCCGTGGTGCAGGTGTTGGCTATATACGCGGTATCAGGCATAAGGGAATAAAGCTCGCGGAGCATGGTCCTGGTGGCTCCGATCGGGTCGCCTTCGTTTCCTGCGTAGAATGAGTACAGGATGTCCCCGTCCTCGTCCGTCAGGACAGCTTTGGTCGTGGTGGATCCCGCGTCGATACCGAGGTAAGTGCGCCCTGAAGCCTGAGCTATGTCTTTCCTTCCTGCTTTGTCTCTGTCGTGGCGTTCCTTGAAGGCGCGGTAGTCGTCTTCGTCCTCGAACAGCACGTCGATGTGCTTGGTGTCGGAGAGCATGGAAGGATCCGCGGAATTCAGCCTGTCCACAAGTTCGTCGAGGGTTATGGGCTCGGACTTGGCAGAGAGCATGGCTGCGCCAATAGCGACAAAGAACTTGGAATCCGCCGGGAAGATTATCTCGTCTCCGGTAAGCCCGAGAGTCTCGATGAACCTGTTCCTGAGTTCGGAAAGGAAGGAAAGCGGACCGCCGAGGAAAGCGACCTTGCCTTTGATCGGGTGGCCGCACGCGAGCCCACTGATGGTCTGGTTCACTACCGCTTGGAATATGGACGCAGCAAGGTCCTCGACCGCTGCGCCGTCGTTGATCAAAGGCTGGATGTCGGTCTTGGCGAACACGCCGCAGCGCGCCGCGATCGGATAGATCATCCTGTGCTTTTTGGCGGCCTCGTTGAGCCCGATCGGGTCAGTGTTCAGGAGGATGGCCATCTGGTCGATAAAGGCTCCGGTGCCACCTGCGCAGGTGCCGTTCATCCTCTGCTCTATAGTCGCGCCGTAGAATGTGATCTTGGCGTCTTCCCCGCCTAGTTCGATAGCGCAGTCTGTCTCCGGGATGAGAGTCTCGACCGCTTTGCTGCAGGAGATGACTTCCTGTTCGAACCTGACGTTGAGGATATTGGCGAGCGAGTGACCGCCGGAACCGGTTATTACCGGCCGTACGGTGATATTTCCCGTCTCCTTGTGCATCTCAGCGGTAAGCTGTCTGACCTTTTCGAACACGTCAGACATATGGCGCTCGTAGCGGGAATACACTATCTTCCCGTCGCCGTCCAGGAGCACGAGTTTTACGGTCGTTGATCCTATATCGATGCCTAAGCTGTATATCGTTTCCAAATCCGTTTCACCATCCGTTTCTACCCTTCAAACCCGGGTTCTTCAAGGTGTTTGAGTTTCCTGTTGTAAAGGCGCGCGAACGCCCAGATGAGATATGCGGTACCAAGTATCTCGGCAAGCGAGAAGGAATACCATGAAAGCTCGACTCCCCCGACTCTGTACAGGATGAACGCCAGAGGGAGAATACCCACGAGCTGCCTGATCAAAGATGAGAAGAAGCTGTAATGCGCGTGTCCCGTAGCCTGGAACATCGACGACGTAACTATTCCGTATGCGGCCGGGAAGAAGCAGATGCTTATCCTCTTCAGCGCGGGAACGCCGAGGGCCATCATGGCTTCATCCGCGTTGAACAGTTTCAGGAACAAAGGCGCCGCGAACTGGAAAAGTATGAATCCGCAGGTCATGATGCAGAACGCCGCGATGAGCGCCAGCTTGTATGTCCTCATGACCCTGCCCTTGTTGCGCGCGCCGTAGTTGTATCCGATGATCGGAAGCGATCCCTGGTTCAGCCCGAGAACAGGCATGAACACGAATGTCTGGAGCTTCTGGTAGACGCCCAGAACTGCGACAGCTACGGGTTCCGCAGCGATTATCGTATTGTAGCCTATAAGCATGAACGACCCTATGGCCTGCATGAATATCGAAGGGAGGCTGACTGAATAGATGTCTTTGATCGTCTTCCAGTCCATCTTAAAACCGATAAGTTTTATGGTAAGGGTATTCTGTTTCTTCAGGAAGTAAACGGCGAGCCAGAACGCGACAAACTGGCCGAAAACGGTCGCTATGGCTGCTCCCGCGACGCCGAGCTTCGGGAATCCGAACATTCCGAAGATCAGTATAGGATCAAAGATCACGTTTATGAGGCAGCCGGTCACCGAGCAGATCATAGGCGCTTTCATGTTTCCCATGGCCTGCAGGACCTTCTGGAGGATGACCTCAACGGAAGAGAAGATCGAAAGCGCGAAGACAAGCCTCATATACGTGACGCCGTGCCCGAATATCTCCGGGTCGTCGGTATAATGGCTCATGAACGGGACCGTGGCGAATATGCTTATCAGGAGGAAGATCAGATAATTGAAGATGCCGATCCTTACGCTCATGCTCGCGGCGTTGTTGGCCTCTTCGAACCTTTTGGCGCCGAGCCTCCTGGAAATCACAGAGTTCACGCCTACGCCGGAGCCTATGGTGAGCGCCACCATAAGGAGCTGGACGGGCAGTACGAACGATACGGCGGTGAGCGCCCCCTGGCTTATCCTCGCGACAAAAATGCTGTCAACTATGTTGTACAGCGCGTTTATCGTCATGGAAAGAATCGCGGGCCAGGCCATAGAAGCGAGAAGCCTGCCTTCCGGCATCGTCCCCATCTTCTCCGCCCCGCCCCGGGTATTTACGTTTTCTGTTGTCCGGAGGTTATCGCTCATCCGTTTCTTCCCTGGTCAATAAAAAATGTTAAGGGCAGGTCTGTAAGCCGGGTTCTGTATTGGACGGTCATCTATCTAAGGCGCTGCATTACTGCAGGCTCATGCGGTCCACCTTGCCGGGCGGCAGCGGGCAGCTGCCTTTGGTGCCCGAACTCGACCTTGCTCCGGATGGGGTTTACACGGCCGCCTTGTCTCCAAGACGCCGGTGAGCTCTTGCCTCACCATTTCAACCTTACCACGGCATTACCCGTTTCGGCGGAATGTTTCTGTTGCACTTTCCCTATAGTTGCCTACGCCGGACGTTATCCGGCATCCCTGCCCTGCGGAGCCCGGACTTTCCTCATGCCATAAGGCACGCGACCGTCTGGCCTACCCTTAACTAAATTATTTTACCACATTATCCGCCGAATCAAAAGAACAAAAAGATGCGGAAGAAGACTTCCGCATCCCTGTTTATGCACGTCACATGCCTATCTGACGGCGATACATTCGATCTCAACAAGTGCGCCTTTCGGTATATTGGCAACCTCTACACAGGATCTCGCGGGTTTGGCGGCGTCGAAATATCTGCTGTAGATCTCGTTGACCTTGGCAAAATCGCCGATGTCTGCAAGGAAGATAAGGGTCTTTACTACGTCTGTATAATCATAACCGGCTTCCTTCAAGACAGCGCCGAGATTCTTCAGGCTCTGTTCGGTCTGGGCTTCTATGCCTTCGGGAAGAGTGCCGGTCTGAGGGTCGAGGCCGAGCTGTCCCGAGCAGAAAAGCATTCCTTTCGCTTCAACAGCATGTACATAAGGACCTACCGCAGCCGGAGCGGCTTCCGCTATTATCTGTTTATTCGCCATGTTTTGTTCCTCCTTTATCACAACTGCTTCCAGCAGTCTTCATCTATCAGATGCTGATACACCTCAGTCCCTTCGGGCATATTCTCCTTAAGCAGCTCCGTCATCCTGCCTACGAAGCATTTTTCGCTTCCGTAATGCCCTATATCGAGGATCGTGAGTCCGTTCTCCGCGGCTTCCTTCGCGGTGTGGTACTTCAGGTCTCCGGTGACGAAGATGTCGGAGCCCGTGCTCTTCATTCCCGGAGCGAACTCAGCTCCGGCTCCGCCGCACCAGC
>JAFWFF010000203.1 GCA_017515765.1 Bacillota bacterium
ACGTAGTCATTCCTGATTTCACATTCCTCATAAAGAACGCACCCAAGATCGAAGGCCTCATAGTTACCCACGGTCACGAGGATCATATCGGAGCTGTACCTTATCTCCTTAAGAAGATAAACGTTCCCGTTTACGGGACCCGCATCACACTCGGGCTTATCGAGAACAAGCTGAAAGAACACGGGATCGCCGGAGATCTAAGGGCGATCGCCGCGGGAGATAAGCTCAGGATCGGTCCTTTTGACATAGACGTCATACACACCACTCATTCGGTGGCCGACGCTCTTTGCTTCTACATCAGGACCCCGGGCGCGACGCTGTTCCACTCAGGAGACTTCAAAGTAGACTACACACCGATAGACGGGGACCCCATAGATCTCGCGAAAATAGCCGAAGTCGGGGCTTCCGGAGTCGATGTGATGCTCTGCGACAGCACCAATGCCACGAGGCCGGGATTCACCAGGTCCGAACGGTTTGTCGGAGAGACGCTGGACAGGATCTTCCCGAACGCAAAGGGAAGGATCATCATAGCCACTTTCTCTTCAAACGTGCACCGGGTACAGACGATAATCGACCTGACGAAGAAATACGGCAGGAAGTTCTCGGTCTCCGGACGCAGCATGGAGAAGGTTGTCGCCATAGCCCAGGAACTCCGATATCTCAAGGTTCCCAGAGGGCTCTTTGTTCCGCTTGATAAGAGCGGCGGCATAGAGGATGACAAGATAGTCATCATAACCACCGGAAGCCAGGGAGAACCGATGTCCGCGCTTGCCAGGATGGCGGGCAGCGAGCATAAGGACGTCAAACTGAAGAAAGGCGACACGGTCATCCTCTCGTCTACCCCGGTACCGGGAAACGAGAAGAGCGTGTCCAACGTGGTCAACAAGCTCTACGACAAAGGCGTGGACGTGATCTACAACGAGATCCTCGACATACATGTCTCGGGCCACGCATGCCAGGAGGAACTGAAGCTTATCCATTCGCTGATAAGACCGAAGTTCTTCATGCCGGTCCACGGCGAGTCCAGGCACCTTGCGGAGCACGGAAAGCTCGCGGAATCGCTGGGAATGCCGAAGGGGAACATATTCCAGCTCAGGAACGGCGACATGCTCTCGGTAACTCACGAAGAAGCCTCAGTCATGAGGCATGTGGCGAGCGCCGACGACATAATGGTCGACGGCCTGGGAGTAGGGGACGTCGGCAGCATCGTGCTGAACGACAGGAAGATCCTTTCGACGGGCGGACTGATGCTGGTGGTGTTCGTGATGGATCCGACGACCGGGCAGATAATATCCGGCCCCGAGATCACGACCAAAGGCTTTGTTCTCGCGACCGAGAATGAGAATCTCATCAAAAAGGCTGAAGAGGCCGCTCTTGAAGCCGTGCGTTCCCGTACATCGGGCGGGGAATGCGACGTCCAGGAAATCAAAAACGGTGTGAGATCTGCCCTCAGGAAGTTCGTCATGAGGGAGACGCACCGCACCCCGATGATAATACCGGTCATCATGGAAGTATAAGCGCAGCGAGGGAACAAGAGATGACTCAGAACATTATAGTAACGGAAACGCCGAGCGAACTCAGAAGGCTGGCGAGGGCAGTACTCAGGGGAAACTGGAAGAAGCTGTTTGTCGGCATGCTGATATACAGCATATTTGCGGTCCTTATCCCAAACCTGGTGTCGGTCACCGTAAAGTCGCTGTCATATACCGTCTATCTGGAAGGGTATGACATGAACTACGACTTCCCGGCATTCCTGTACATCTACCAGCTGGTGATGATCGGGATCCTCCAGTTCGGCGTGTATTCGTTCATACTGCACTACCTGAGGACCAGAGAGGTGCGCTACGACAGGCTGTTCGCGGGGTTTGAGAGATTCGCTCCCGTATTCCTCGTGTCCTTACTGGTCAGCGTCCTGGTCGGGCTGTGGAGCCTTTTATTCATAATCCCGGGCTTCGTGGCGATGTTCAGGTATTTCATGGCGCTCTACATACTTCACGACGACCCGCAGGTCGGTGTGCTCGGCGCTTTGAGAGCATCAAAGTGGATGACGAACGGCAATAAGGCCAAGATCTTCCTCACGATCCTTTCATTTATAGGATGGAGGATCCTGGCTTCTTTCCCGACTGTGATACTTGACAGCATGATCCTTAGAGGCGGTCTTGCGGAAGTTCCCGATACCGCTCTGGTGATCATCGAGTTCGCGCTATCGCTCCCGGCGTATTTCCTGATGGTCTATTCGGAGACCACCATGGGGCTTATGTACGAGATAATGTCGGGCAGATTAAGAAAAACACCGCCCGCGGGCAATGGATTCATGCCTCAAGGCGGCGGATCAGTTCTGTGATGTCATTCGGAAGGGGCGACTCCACTGTGAGCCGCTCTTTTGTTATGGGATGGACGCAGGAGAATGAATACGCGTGCAGGGCCTGCCGGCCGAATACCGACGTGTCGCCGCCGTAGAGAGGGTCGCCGAGCAGGGGATGGCCGATGTGCGAGAGGTGGACCCTTATCTGATGGGTACTGCCCGTGAGAAGCCGTATTTCGAGTAAAGAGGCCCCTTCGGCGGCAAAAGTATGAATACCCGTTTCTGCCCCGAAATCGCCTGAAACGGGCTGAAAACGCCTCAGAACGCGCACCTCTGTGACGGAGGGGTATCCGTCCTCTTTGACGGTGCGGGATTTGCTCCCGGGGAAGGGAGAACCTATGGGCGCGTCGATCGTAAATTCATCGCCGGGGACGATGCCTGAGCAGACGGCATAGTATTTCTTGCAGGTCTCGCCGCAGGACATCTGGCGGTTCAGATCTGCCTGGGCGTGCGAGTTTTTGGCAACCAGAAGAACGCCGCTGGTATCCATGTCCAGGCGGTTCACGAAGCGGATCTTGAACGTGTCGTTCCTTTCGATAAGGAGTTTCATCAGCCCGTTGGCTATGGTGCCGTCCGGATGACCTTTGGTCGGGTGTACGGTGACCCCGGGCTGCTTGTCGATGAACATCAGATCGTCGTCCTCGTAAAGGATCGAGACCGGAATGTCCTGTGGATCAAAATGGCTGTCCTCATCGGGCAGCAGCACTTCGACCAACTGGCCGGCGGATGCCGTATGCCAGCCGGGAACGGCGGCTCCGTCGACTCTCAGAAGATCCTGGTATTTTACTTTGGTCATGAAGCGGGAAGAGAAACGGAACTTTTGCTTTACGAGCTTTTGAGCTGCAGGCCTTCCTCTTCGGGGCTGACGGTGAACGAGAATCTTTCCACTTATGGCTCTCCGTTAAACGATCTGGCAGCGATCAAAGGAATTTGCTCTTTACTTTGCTCCAGAAATCGTAGGACTCGAAGCGGAGCAGGTTGATGACCTTTTCGGAAAGGCGCACGTCCACGCTCTCGAGCTCGTCGTAGAGATACTCGAACCCGTCGACGGATATCCTTATCTTGCCTTTGCTGCCTTTGCCGTCGGGATGGATGCCTATGGAAAGGTCGGGAGGAAGGACGATGCTGGACGTGAAGGAGCGGTATGCCGTGGTGTTCATGGGAGCCATCGGGGTGACCTGCAGGAGCCTTAACCTGGGGTCGACTATGCTTCCTCCGAGAGAGTAGTTGTACGCAGTACTTCCGGCAGGCGTCGCGATCAGGACTCCGTCGCCGCTGAAGCGCTCGATGAAGCTTCCGCCGATCGAGATGTTGAGATGGACGGAATGCGTAGACGCGCTGCAGATTATCACCTCGTTGAGGCCGACATACTCGTCTGTGCGGCCTCCGGAAGTGACCAGGGCCTGGACGGTATGCATCGGCTGCAGGGAATACTTCTCTTCGCGGTAGTTGGTTATGAAGTCATCGAGCATGTCGGGCATCATCTCCTGGAAGAATCCGAGATGGCCTGTGTTGATGCCGATGAAGGGGACTTCGGGAAAATCAAAGTGGTGGATGGCCTCGAGGAAAGTGCCGCCCCCGCCGATGCAGACTATGAGGTCGACATCGTCGGTAAGGGATGGAGAGATGGTGATACCCGCGCTTCGGAGGGTGGGTATCAGGGCTTCGGAGGTGCGCAGCGAGGCTTCGGTGTCGCTGCAGTATATGAGCATATTATCTTTCATCTTTCCTCCAACATGTAGTATAATGACTTTCAGACAGAGTATAACACAATTCAAGAGGTTTTCGAACAAATGGACAACAGACCCATTGGTTTTTTTGATTCGGGAATAGGCGGGCTCACCAGCATTCCCTACATAATGAGAGAGCTTCCGAACGAGCGGATCATATTCTACGGCGACACCGCCAGGACGCCTTACGGATCCAAGTCCGTGGGCACCATCCGAGACTTCGCGTTTCAGATCGCTGACTTTCTGGACTCCCAGAACGTTAAGATGATGGTAATCGCCTGCAATACCATCACGGCTTCGGCTCTTGACGCCCTCAGGGAGAGATACTCCAATATCCCGATAGTCGGATGCATCTCTCCGACGGCAAGAAAGGCGGCAAGGATATTCTCGCCGGAAGACCGCCCCGGCCTGATCGCGACCAAAGCCACAGTGCGCTCCGGAGCCTACGAGCAGAAGATCCGGGAGTACAACCCAAGGCTCAGGATCTGCTCCAAGGCCTGCCCGGCGCTGGTCCCTTTGATCGAGGAGGGGATAATAAAGAGCGAGATCATGGATCTCACGCTGAAGCATTATCTGGACGATTTCATTAAGGAGAATGACCTGAACGGCCTGATACTCGGATGCACTCACTATCCTCTGGTCGCAGAGAACATCCGCAGGCTATATCCGGATCTGAAGATCCTCAGCTCCTCCAAAGAAGTCGCCATGGCAGTTAAATACGAGCTTGAGAAAAATGATATGCTTGCGGGGGAACGCTCGGGAGAGAACACGTTCTTCGCAAGCGACCTGTCAGACAGCTTCGTCAACATGATAGAACTGATCCTCGGGCAGGATAAGGAAGAACTGAACATAAAGTTCAAAAACTTCGAGATCTGAAGCGATCGAAAGGATATTAAGCCGAATGGATAGATCGGACCTTCTTAACATGCTGGATCTGGAGAACGGATCCGAATTCACATATTTCGAGAATCTCGCGGACCTGCTCGAGACAGACGGAGAGCGTCCTCCCGAAGCTCTCGTTCCTCTTCTTGAAGAAGTCGATATGTCTGTCTTCTCCGAGCTTCTGGAGAACTATTTCGACGACCTCATGGACCATCTTCCGAACAACGGTGTCGACATCTACAACATCCTCGAAGCAGAAAAGCGCACGCTTGTATCCCTTTCCGGAAACGTGCTGTCCGGTGAAGAGGATTCGCTGCGCAGGCTCTCGGATGAACTTGAGAGATTCCATACATGGTTCAGCCTTACGGAAAACTGTGTCTGCAGCAACGACGAGACCAACGAGAGCAGGATGATGCCGCTGCGCGACGCTCTTTCTCAGCACAGGCTCTCCGGGCTGGACGGGAGCAGCTGGAGCTTTGATTTTGACGAAGCGCTGGGCTATGAAGTGGAGGATTACATAGTATCCTTTGAGGAGCTTGCGGAAAGCGGGCTCGAGTCAGAGGAGCGATAATGGATCCTTATAAAAACATCCCGACCATGTATGAAGAGTTCCCCGGATCCGGGCGCTTTGACTTTCCCGACGGGATCGTAAGGGCAACCTCCGGGAGGGGATGCGAGTGCTATATCATCGCCGGAGAACGGTTCACCGCGCTCTACGACTGCGGTATGGCTTACTGCCACGACG
>JAFWFF010000204.1 GCA_017515765.1 Bacillota bacterium
AAAAAGGTAATAAACGAAGTTATCGAAAATAAGAATATCATTCTCTTTGTAGATGAGCTCCATACACTTATAGGAGCGGGAGGAGCCGAAGGTTCTCTTGACGCATCCAATATCCTTAAGCCGTCGCTTTCCAGGGGAGAGATTCGGAGATCAGGCATACGATCCAGATACTTTCCAGAAGGACCAAAAACAACCCTGTCCTCATCGGCGAGCCGGGCGTAGGCAAGACTGCAGTCGTAGAAGGGCTGGCGCAGAGGATCTGCAAGGGAGACGTCCCGGAAGGCCTTAAGGACAAGACCATCTTTGCTCTCGACATGGGAGCTTTGATCGCAGGCGCGAAGTTCCGCGGCGAGTTCGAGGAGCGTCTTAAAGCTGTCCTCAACGAGGTGGAGAAGTCCGAAGGGCGCATCCTGCTCTTCATCGACGAGATACACAATATAGTAGGCGCCGGAAGGACCGAAGGATCGATGGACGCCGGCAACCTGCTCAAGCCGAAGCTCGCGAGAGGCGAACTGCACTGCATAGGCGCGACTACCCTCGACGAGTACCGCAAATACATCGAGAAGGACGCTGCTCTTGAGAGAAGGTTCCAGAAGGTCCTCGTAGACCAGCCGACGGTGGAAGACACGATATCCATCCTGAGAGGCCTGAAAGAGCGCTTTGAGATCCATCACGGCGTAAGGATCACCGATAACGCCCTGATCGCCTGCGCGACTCTTTCGGACCGCTATATCAGCGACCGTTTCCTTCCGGATAAGGCGATCGACCTGATGGACGAGGCTGCTTCCAGGATCCGTACCAAGATCGACAGCATGCCTGCAGAACTGGACGAGATCTCCAGAAAGATAATGCAGCTTGAGATAGAGAAACAGGCACTGAGCAAAGAGACCGACCGCGCTTCGATGGCGCGCCTCGCGAACCTTGAGAAGGAACTTTCCGAGCTGAGGTCTCAGAGCGACAGGATGCGCGCTCAGTGGGAGGCGGAGAAGAAGGCTATCGAGGGGTCCAAGGAGACCAAAAAAGAGATCGAAGAGGTCAGGCACAGGATGGAAGAAGCCGAGCGGGCCTATGACCTCGAGACCCTGGCAAAACTGAAATACGGCACACTTCCTTCGCTCGAGAAAAAGCTCGCGGAAGAGCTGAGGCTTGCCGAGACCGCGTCGGAAGACCGTCTCCTGAAGGAAGAAGTAAATGAAGAAGAGATCGCCGAGGTAGTGTCCCAGTGGACCGGGATACCTGTGGCCAAGCTGGTCGAGACCGAACGCGAGAAGCTTCTCAGGCTCGCTGACATCCTACACAGGAGAGTCATCGGCCAGGATGACGGAGTCCAGGCCGTAGCGGACGCGATACTCAGGGCGAGAGCCGGACTCAAGGACGAGAACAGGCCGATAGGATCGTTCATATTCCTCGGTCCGACGGGCGTAGGCAAGACAGAGCTCGCGAAGGCTCTTTCAGAGGCCCTCTTTGATACCGAGCAGAACATGATTCGAATCGACATGTCCGAGTATATGGAGAAGCACAGCGTTTCGAGACTCGTGGGAGCCCCTCCGGGATACGTGGGCTATGACGAGGGCGGCCAGTTGACCGAGGCCGTGCGCCGGAAACCCTATTCGGTGATCCTGCTGGACGAGATCGAGAAGGCCCATCCGGACGTGTTCAACGTCCTCCTCCAGCTGCTCGACGACGGCAGGCTGACCGACAACCAGGGACGTACCGTGGACTTCAAGAACACGATAGTCATAATGACCTCCAACATCGGAAGCCGCGAACTGATCGAAGGGATCGACTCCGAAGGACGCATCTCCGAGGACGTCAAAGAGCGTGTTACCGGAATGCTGGGCTCGTATTTCAGGCCGGAGTTCCTGAACAGGGTGGACGATATAATCGTGTTCACACCGCTTACGCTCGACCAGATCAAAAAGATCATCGAGATCCAGATCGGACATCTCGCTGCAAGGCTCGCGGAGAGGAACATCTCGATCGAGCTCACCGAGGAGGGCAAGGAGCGCATAGCCCGCGATTCCTACGATCCGGATTACGGAGCGAGGCCGATCAAACGTTATATCCAGAAGCATATAGAAAACGAACTCGCCGCAATGCTAATTCGCGGCGAGGTGTCGGACGGAGATACTGTAGTGATAGGAAAGAACGGACTCTCGAGGAAATGACCGGTCACACGATCAGATGAGAAGGGCCGCGGCCGGCGCGGCGGGCAGAATTGTCCATGCAGGCCTGCATCGCACGTACGGCGGCTCCGGCGTCTTTTCTCTGAAGGGCCTGGTAGATCTTGCGGTGCTCCTCCAGAACTCTTGTGAGGTAATTCTTCTCGAAGTAGTTCGGAGGGCAGAGGTATCTGAGGTATGTTCCGAAGGTATCGAGCGTCCTGCAGAGAGGCTCGTCATGTGAAGCTTTACGTATAAGGCGGTGGAAAGCGAGATTGATGTGTATCATCTTCTGGACATCGCCTTTTTTGGTGTAGAATTCCATGTGTTTGAACAGGTCTGCGAGCTCTTCCTCTTCGTCCTCTGTGATGCGTTCCACGGCCCGGCGGACAGCCATGACCGAAAGTGAAGAAACGATATCTATCATATCGTCGATCTCTTCATCGGAAAATCCGCGGATGAATTCGCCGCGGTTGGGGATATACTCAAGGACTCCTTCCGTCTCAAGCCTTCTGAAAGTCTCGCGGACCGGCGTGCGGCTCACTCCGTAATCGGAGCATACTGCGTTCTCTGAGAGTTTGCTTCCGCTTCCGCCGTATCTTCCCATCAGGATATCCCTGAGAAGGCGGTCGTAGAGCTTTTCCGGGAGAGATGAATAGTCGGTATTCTCTTTGATAAGCTGTTGAATGATGTCCATATTCAGGATTATAGCCATTCGCGGCTCGCGTTGTCAAGGAAGGCGATGTTGCCAAAGGCACCGTTTCAGTGTAGAATGACGGGCGGGAGAAAAGATATGAGAAAGACTCTGAACAGACAGGAAGCAGTAAGGGTGCTTGACGCCCTCAGGCAGGCATACCCGGACGCGGGATGCGCGCTTAAGCATATGGACGTTTTTGAGCTTTTGATATGCGTCGTCCTTTCGGCGCAGACGACTGACAAGAGCGTGAACAATGTGAGCCCGTCGCTTTTCGCAAGATACCCTGACGCCGCGTCGCTCGCGGCTGCGCATCCGGCTGAGGTTGAGGATATAATACGCACGATCGGGATGTACAGGACCAAGGCGAAGAACATAATCGCCCTGGCAAAGATCCTGACAGAGGACTACGGCGGCGAGGTGCCGGGAGATTTCGACACTCTGGTGTCGCTTCCCGGAGTGGGAAGGAAGACAGCGAACGTCGTCCTTGCCGAGGGCTTCGGAGAACAGCATATCGCAGTAGACACCCATGTTTTCAGGGTATCGAACAGGATAGGGCTCGTCGACGCGAAAGACGTCCTGGCGACCGAGGAAGGGCTTATGAAGAAGCTTCCGCATGACAGGTGGACCGAAGCGCACCACAGCATCATCTTTCACGGCAGGAACCGATGCATCGCGAGAAAGCCCGACTGTGAGAACTGCGAGATCAAAGATATATGCATGAAGCGCATCTGACTGCCTGATCAGGAGAAAACAAACGGCGCGGCCATCAGGGCCGCGCCGCTTTTCATCTTTCAAGGATGCGGAGCAATTGCTTCAGGCTCTCTTTCCGCAGCAGTTCTTGTACTTCTTGCCCGAACCGCAGGGGCAGGGGTCGTTGCGGCCCGGCTTCTTCTCAACGTGTACCGTCCTGGAACGGCGGTACTCGTTGTAGATCTCCTCTCTGCGTTCCACGGGAAGGACCTTGTCCCATTCCTCCAGGCCCCAGAGATAGTCCGCGTCGGCCTTGTGCATATTGAAGTAAAGAGTCTCGTAATCGATGTCGAGATCGAGCTCAGTGTCCAGGGTGACCTTCTTAAGGTCCATAGGCTCTTTGATGCTGGTGTTGATCCCGTCAAGGAAGCCGACGAATATGACCTTATCGGCCTCGAACTGTTCGACGAGGTCTCCCACGCGCCCCTTAAGGTGTTCCGGATAGTGCTCGAGTATGTATTTATAGATCCTTGTCTCTGTAGCTGCGTATTTCTCCCAGAACGCGTCAATAGTGCCTTTTGTCTGCCCGTGGAGCAGATCGTTCCAATCGTTGAATAAACTCATTATTACCTCCGTCTGCGCTTTTTACAGCGTCTTCGCAATAGCTATTATATCGCCGACCATGGCGCTGCCTGTTGGAAGCGCTCCGGCGCCCTTGCCGTAGAACATGAGCTCATTGACAGCGTTTCCGGTCACATAGATCGCGTTGAACTCGTTTGATACTCCGGCGAGCGGGTGGGAGAAGGGGATCAGGGTAGGCTTGACGCTGTACTCTACGGTCTCAGTGCCGTCATCCGCCTTGACGCGCTTCGCTCCCGCGATGAGCTTTATCTTGCAGCCTTTTGACCTGGCGTCCTCGATGTCCGCCATGGTTATCCCGCTTATGCCGACCCTGGGGATGTCATCCGGGTGGACGTATTTATCAAAGCAGAGGGTCATGAGTATCGAGAGCTTGTTCGCAGCGTCGATGCCTTCGACGTCAGCGGTCGGATCCTGTTCGGCAAATCCCTTGGCCTGGGCGTCCTTAAGCACGTCGTCGTAGGGGAGCCCTTCCTCGGTCATCTTGGTGAGGATGTAGTTGGTCGTGCCGTTCACTATTCCCATGACCTCGGTGAATTCATTGCCTGCCAGGGCTTCCTGGATGGCTGTGAGAGCGGGGATGCCGCCTCCGACGCAGGCTTCGAATCTGAGCCTGCCGCCGCCCTTTGCTTCAGCTTCTTTAAGGCGGGCAAAGCTGGCCGCGACAGCGGCTTTGTTCGGGGTGACGACGCCTTTGCCGGCGAGCAGGGCTTTCTCCATGAAGGTCGAAGAAGGCTCGATGCCGCCGAGAGCTTCTACTACGATGTCGATCGACGGATCCTTGAATATCATGTCCGGATCGGTCACCGCGATGTACGGGTCGATGCCGAGCTGCTCCATCCTCGCTTTGTTCTTCTCGAGGACGCGTACCAGGCGGAAGTCGATACCCGTGCGTTTTTCGATGAGTTCTTTGTTCATCCGGAGTATCTCATATGTGCCGCCGCCGACGGTGCCGAGACCCAGAATGGCGATCTTTACTGTTTTCATGTCTCCCTCCAAAATAATATGTGTATTTTTGTTTTGATATTATAAACCATTTCAAGTCCTTTGTCTTGATTTTTCTTTGTGTTATAATTTTATCAGCCGCGGGACCGCGGCTGAGAGGGGATTTTTGATCGATGAGCCTTCATATCGTTCTGGTCGAGCCTGAGATACCGCCCAATACGGGCAATATCGCGAGGAGCTGCGCCGCGACCGATTCGGTGCTGCACCTGGTGAAACCGCTCGGTTTTTCGATAGACGACAGGTCGCTTAAGAGAGCGGGCCTGGATTACTGGCCTTACGTCAAAGTGCTGGTGCACGAGAGCCTTCAGGACTTTCTTGACGAATACGAAGGCCGCCGCATGTTTGCCGTGACAACAAAGGGCAGGCATCTCTTCACGGAGATGGAGTACCGTGATGAGGACATGTTCCTCTTCGGCCGCGAGACCATGGGACTACCGCGAGATCTCATCGCCGAAATGGCTGATATGTCAATACGCATACCCATGAGCGAGAGCACCCGCTTAAGGTCTTTCAATCTCGCGAACTCAGCCAATATCATACTGTTTGAAGCGCTGCGCCAGCTCGGGTTCCCGGGACTCAGGTGACGGTCTCTATTTGTTGCCAAGCAAAATACAGAGTGGTATAATATTTGCTAGAGATCGACGAGAGGCTGCAGTATGAAATTAGGTTATGAGCTTGTAATTGAACAGACTCAGAAGCTTGCGATGACTCAGGAG
>JAFWFF010000205.1 GCA_017515765.1 Bacillota bacterium
GGATCTCATGCAGATAGACAGGGTTCAGCTGTTCTTCCTCAATGCTTTCGATAAAGACATTTTTGCCCAGGAACCGGGACGGGTCGTACTCGACTTCTCCCTCTTCGCATACCAGGAGCAAAGTCCTCTCTCCGGCGTTGAATTCCGGGCTCTCGAGCGCGTCCTGGATGAATGTGGTCTTACCGCTCTCAAGAAATCCTGTGAAAAGATATACAGGGATCTCCATTTGGTTCCGCCTTTCGTTCAGTCTCAAAATACAGGTTAACGGCATATTCCCATATGCCGTTAAACGATCATTCGTTATCGGTTTTACCGGGTCCGTGCCGGGGTCAGGCGAGGAACAGTTCTCTTACGGCTTCTTCCTCAAGTCCCGCACCTATCACGCAGATCATGCCGGTAGTGGCAGCCGGGCCGGTCCTGACGTCAGGTTCTCCCGGAACGTAATCAAAGTGGATCCAGCTTCCGTCCTCAGCCTGTACGATGCCCTTGGCCCTGAGCACCTGTCCGTACTCGGTGAAGTTCGAAAGCGCATTGAGCGCGGAAACGATCTTCTCCTGAGTGAATGTGTGGGTGGTCTCGATCCCGACGCTCTGGAAGACCTCGTCAGCGTGATGGTGATGATGGTCATGGTCATGATCATGATGGTGGTGATGCCCGTGCTCGTGCTCATCGTCATCGTGATCATGGTGGTGATGTTCATGCTCGTGCTCGTGCTCGTCGTCATCATCATCGTCATCGTCATGATCGTGGTCGTGATGATGATGGAGCCTCTCGTGCTCTTCCTCGGCCTCACGGGCGAGTCTGGCGAGCTCTGCGGCTATGCCGTTCCTCTTCTCCATTATCTCGAGGATCTGCTTCCCGGTCAGCTGGTCCCATTCGGTGGTCACGATCTCAGCGTCCGGATTGTGCTGCTTCAGCAACGCGACGCACTGATCCAGCTTTTCCTGCGAAAGTCCCGCGGTATGGCTGAGCACTATCGCGCTCGCGTTCTCTATCTGGTTGTTGAAGAACTCGCCGAAGTTCTTCATGTACATCTTGGATTTCTTGGCGTCGACCACAGTGGTGAACCCGTTCAGCAGGATTCGGTCGTTGTGGAGGTTCTCCACCGCGAGGATCACGTCGCTGAGCTTTCCGACTCCGGAAGGCTCTATGAGGATCCTGTCGGGATCGAACTCGTCGATCACCTGGTCGAGAGCTCTTCCGAAATCGCCTACCAGCGAGCAGCAGATGCATCCCGAATTCATCTCGTTTATGGTAACGCCGGCATCCTTCAGGAAACCGCCGTCTATTCCGATCTCGCCGAACTCATTCTCTATGAGCACGACCTGCTCGCCCTTATAAGCTTCCTCTATGAGCTTCTTGATCAGAGTGGTCTTTCCGGCTCCGAGAAAACCGGAAAAAATATCAACTTTAGCCATTGTCGTCTATCTCCCTTCTTCACCCGAAGACCAAAAGATCCTCAGGCGCTTTGTTCTGTCCCGTGCGCTCCCCGCGGAAGCGCATACAGAATATTATACCACCAAAACGGCAAGTAAAAAAAGTTTTTGTTGTGCGTTACAGCTGTTCCAGTTTCCTGAGAGTATCGTAGATCACGGACGTTCCGTAGCCGTACCCGGCGAGCCTCCTCGCGATCCTGGCTTTGGCCTTCTCGTCCGGAACGGTTCCGGGATCCGTCATCTTCCGCGCGACCGAAAGTGCTCTCTCCGAATCGTTCTCCAGCGATCCCGCCTCAAGTGCTTCCTCCAGGGCTTCGCCTATCAGGGACGGATCCACGCCCCGCTTTGCCAGCTCGGCCTTTATCCTGCCGCTTCCCCAGCCTTTGCCCGCCGCGTATGACACGAAGAGCGACGCGTACCGCTCCTCGTCTATATATCCGAGTTCCCTGAACTCTTCCACGACCTCGCGCGCTTTGCCCCGGTCATAACCTTTCTTCGCAAGATAGTCCAGGAGTTCCTTCCCGGTACGTTCTCCCGACGCCAGCCTGGCTGCCGCCGCTTCCCTTATGTCCTTCATGGTCTCTTTCCCGCTTCCCCTGACGCGTATTCCCGCAAAACAAAAAGGGGCGGTCCGAAGGCCGCCTCCCCCCGTTTTTCCTATTCTTCTTCCGCGACCGGCTTTAGATCCAGACGCTCCAGCACCCTGCGGTATCCGTCCGCCCCGTATACGAGGCATTTGTTGATCCTGCTTATGGTAGCCGTCGAAGCTCCCGTGATTTGCTCGATCTCGCTGTAGGTCTTCTTCATCGTGAGCAGTTTGGCCACCTGGAGCCTCTGGGAGATCGCGTAGATCTCGTTGATAGTGCAAATGTCCTCAAAAAACCTGTAGCAGTCCTCTCTGTCCTCCAGCGTGAGCACCGCATCAAAGAGCTCGTCTATGTCGTCTCTCTTGAATTTGGATTCGTAAGCCATGTCGTCACCTCTCCACATGAACTAACTGCTATACAAGTTTAGCACTTTTACGCGTTAAAGTAAAGGGGCTCGATCTCTATTTTTGAAGAATTTCAACGGCTTTTTGTATCTGGGCGTTCCACTCCTCCAGGTTTCTCGCTTCCATCACCACGTCCGGAGCAACTCCTTTGCCGTGTATCTCGTTTCCGTTCGGCGAGAAATACTGCATCGCTGTGACGTTCACCGCGGTCCGGTCAGGATAAACGTGGGTCATCTGGACGACGCCCTTTCCGAAGGTCTGCTCTCCGAGGATTGTGCCTCTCCCGCTGTCCTTTACTGCAGCTGCCAGGACCTCGGAAGTGCTCGCGGTATCCCCGTTCACCAGTATCACGAAATCAAGATCCGTACATGCTTCGTCAGACTTGTATTCCTGGCGGTTCCCTGCCTTGTCCTCGGTATACGTGACAAGCATTTCCGGGAGCAGGCGGTCCGCTATCCTTATCCCCTGATCAAAGAGCCCTCCGGGATTGCCCCTTAAGTCGATCACTACTCCCGTCTTGCCCTCGCTCTCAAGTTCGGAGAGAGCTTTGTCGAAAAGATCCGCAGTCTCCGTTCCGAAGGATTTGATCCTGATATATCCGATATCGTCGGTAAGTGAAGTGCTCTCCACGTTGACGTCGTCTATTACTCCGCGGATTATCGAGAAGTCGAGTTCCTCTGCTCCTCTTTTGATCCTGAGCTTTACCGTGGTGCCGGCGTCACCCCTGATCGCTGCCGCCGCCAGGCTCATGTCGTCGTAGACCTCGCCGTTTATGGTCTCGATCACGTCTCCCGCCTGGATACCCGCGATCTCGGCAGGCCCGTCCTTTACGACGTCGATGATCCTGAGCTCGCCTTCTTCGGTCATGGTGAAGGTTATGCCTATGCCCGTGAACCTGCTGTTTATGCTGCGTTCAAGGGTCGCGTACTCTTCGGCGTCCATGTATCTGGTATAGACGTCGCCCAGGCTCTTCAGCATTGCGTGGTAACCGTCGTCCATCATTTTTTCGCCGTCGTAGTCATAGAGGTACTGGCCCTCGATGAGGCTCTGCATGTCGAAGAACTTGCTGTACTTCACATATGCCTCGGCGTCTTCCTCATAGCGGGCACGGTCCACCAGCACTTTATCGGTTATTTTTACGTAGGCAGCAAAGCCGCCGACGCACAGCGCCGCGGTGATAAGCACCGTTATAAGCACTCCCGGCCATCTCCTGCCCCTGTTTCTGTCATCCATCGATATCTCTCCCAACTCCGCGGATGTTTATCTGGAAGTACTTCGAGCCCTTCCATTCCTGCTCTTCCAGTTCTCCGCGCAGCAAAACCTTTCCGCCCAGTTCTGCGGCTTCGTCGAGCAAAGGCTGATGTTCCTCCGCTCTCCTGAAATCCACTCCCCTGATGCTCTGGCCGCCGGGCATGCGGCCTCTTACGCTCAGATACTTGCCGTCCTTGCCCATGCGGAATATGTTCTCCGGCGTGAACTCTATCTCGACCACGGGCCGCCTGTTGTCCTTCCCGAACGGCTCCAGATACTGCTGCTGGCTTATGAATTCAGCGTCTATCTCACCGGCTGAGAGCTTCACGTCCGCTTCGGTCTCGCCGTCCGGCATGCCGCCGAGTCCGGCTTTGATCCTGTCGATCCCCTTGCGGATGAGTTCCCTGAGCTCCGGCACTTTATCCATGCTGATGGTGAACCCGCAGGCTGCCGCGTGCCCGCCGAAACGTTCGAAGAGTTCCTTGCCCTCGCTCAGCATCGCGAACACGTCGATCCCCTCTATGCTCCTGCCGGTCCCTTTGGCCGTCCCGTCGCCGAGCTCTGTCAGGATAAATACCGGCACCCGGCACTGTTCCTTAAGCTTGCCTGCGACGATGCCGGTCACTCCTTCATGCGCGTCCTCCAGGCAGATAAGCTGGAAATCCGCACCCTCTTCAACGTATTCCAGGCATCGGTCGTAAATGTCTTCCTGGATCCTGCGGCGCTCTGAGTTCGCCTCCAGTATGCGGGCTGCCAGAGCCTCGATCTTCTCAGGGTCTTTGGCGAGCATCAGCCTCGCGGCGAGGGTGGCGTCACCCATCCTACCTGCGGCGTTTATATGCGGTACTATAACGAAAGACACGCTTCCGGAGTCGAGATGTCCTTTTACGAGGCCGGTCTTCTCTATGAGCTTAGTGAGGCCGGGCCTTCTGGTGATGTTTAGCGCCCTGAGGCCGAATTTGGTCAGTGTGCGGTTCTCGTCGAGGAGCGAGACTATATCCCCGATCGTCCCTACCGCCACCAGGTCGAGATTCCTGGTGAGCACCTCTTTAGGCAGCCCGGCGGTCTCCACGAGCGCCTGCGCCAGCTTGAACGCGACGCCGACTCCCGCCAGCTGTTTGAAGGGATAAGGGCAGTCGGGCTGTTTGGGGTCGATCAAAGGGCAAGCCGGGATCTCATCCTTCAGGTTGTGATGGTCGGTCACCAGTATGTCCAGGCCGATCTCCCTGGCATGCCTCACCTCTTCCACAGACGTGCAGCCGCAGTCCACCGTGACAACCAGGTCGATGCCGGAGGCTTTGATCTTGTCGAGGGCGGCGCAGTTCAGGCCGTAGCCTTCGTCGAAGCGGGAAGGGATGTAGAACGCGGGCTCGGTGCCCAGCGCGGTAAGCACATCCATGAGGAGCGCGACAGAAGTTATGCCGTCCGCGTCGTAGTCTCCGTAGATACAGATCCTGCGTCCGTCCTCGATTGCGGATAATATAAGATCCACTCCCGTCTCCATGTTGAGGAGGAGGAATGGATCATAAGTCAGCCTGGGCTTGTCAGAGAGGAATTCGGATATCTCTTCCCTCGTGACTACGCCTCGTTTATTCAGTATCCTGACAATGGCGGGCCGGATATCCATATAGGAACGTCTCCAGGGAATCGCTTACAGGTACAGAAGCGGATCTACGGGCGTTCCGTTAATCTGGACTTCAAAGTGGCAGTGGACTCCGGTGCTCCACCCGGTCGAACCTGCGTAAGCGACGACCTGCCCGCGGCTTACGATCTGGCCTACCGAGCAGTTAATCGAGGAATTGTGTCCATAGAGTGTGGACATGCCGTTGCCGTGATAAATGACGACACAGTAACCGTAGCCGCCGTACCAGCCGGCGATGGTGACCTGGCCGTCCGCCGCGGCATAGATGTTCTCGCCGTAGCTGCAGCCTATGTCCATGCCTTCATGGAATTCAGACCACGGATAAGTTCTCCAGCCGAAATAGCCGGTTATGATATGCGTGTCGCAGGGCCAGAGGAGCTGGCCGGTGCCGCCGTCGGGCGGTTCGTATGTGGAGCCCTGGCCGGCGCTGTTCGCCTCATCTCTGAGCTTCTTGGCCTCAGCCTCAAGTTCATCGACCTTTTCCTGAAGCTTGTCCTTCTCCGCCTGGAGTTCGTCCTTGGCCTTCTGGACCTCCAGTTCCTTGGCGGAGAGGTCTTCCTTCGCAAGTACCATCTCAGACTTAAGCACTTCGAGCTGCGCTTTGTCGTCGATGAGCTGCTGTCTCTTCTCTTCGAGTTCGTCGAGTATGGTGGAGTCATTTCTGTAAATGCGCTGCACCAGGCTCATGTTGTTGAGGAAATCCGAGAGATCGGAGGAATTCAGGATCACGTCGATGAATCCGACGGTCCCGTTCTTATAGATGTTCCTGAGTCTTAATCCCAGATTCGATTCCTGCCCCGAGATGCTCCTCTCCGTGGATGTGATGTCCGCCATTATATTGGTTATGGTCGTCTCATTCTCGGAGATCTTCTGGTTGATGGCGTCCAGTTCTGCCTGCACTTCATCCAGAGCTTCCTGCTTGGCGTCGATCTTATCGGTGAGCTCTTTCATCTCGGCTTTGAGCTCTTTTTCTTCCTGCTCTATCTCCTCAAGCGTCTGCGCCGAAGCAGAGACCGCCATGGTGAAGATGAGGACGACGCTCAGAAGCGTAATGAATATCTTTCTCTTCATCGTACTACCTGTTTATCCCGGCCTACAGTTCCAGATATCCCAGCGGATCGACCGGTGTTCCGTTGATCTGAACTTCAAAATGGCAATGCGGTCCCGTACTCCAGCCTGTCGAGCCTGCGTACGCGATCACCTCGCCTCTCTGTACTATCTGACCTACATAAACGTTAAGCGCGGAATTGTGTCCGTAAAGGGTGGTCATGCCGTCTCCGTGATATATGGCGACAGCGTAACCATAGCCGCCATACCAGCTCGATATGACGACCTGCCCTGCTTCCGCAGCATAGATATTATCACCCGTATTCGCTCCGATGTCAATCCCCTCGTGTCCGTGATAGTATCCCCAGATCGGATGCTGCCTGTATCCGAAGTATCCGGTGATGTATCTGCTGTCCGTCGGCCAGCCCAGGACTCCGCTTCCGCCGTCGGGATTGGTGTAGTCGCTGGCGAGAGAAGCAAGATATGCCTCTTCCCTGAGTCTTTCGGCTTCAGCCTCCAGCTCGTCGACCCTCGCCTGCAGTTCATCCTTCTTCGCCTGGAGAGCGTCTCTCGTCTCTTTGGCTTCCGCTTCCTGCCATGCCAGGGACTCCTTCGCTTCCTCAAGCTCCGCCTTGGCGGTCTCAAGGGCTGCCTTATCCTCTATCAGCCTGGTCCTCTTCTCCTCAAGCTCCTGAAGCACCGCAGCGTCGTTCTCGTAGATGCGCTGCACCAGATCCATGTTGGTGAGGAAATCGGTGAGGTCGGTGGAGTTCAGGATCACGTCGATGAATCCCACCGTGCCGTTCTTGTACATGTTGCGGAGCCTGTGCCCCAGGTCGGATTCCTGTCCGCTGATGCTCGCCTCCGTCCTGCGGATATCCTCCGTGAGGTCTTTGATCAAAGACTCCGTCTCGGATATCTTCCGGTTGGTGGCTTCGATCTCGGCTTCCAGGCTGATCAGGGCGCTTTCCTTCGCCGCGATCTCGTCGGAGATCGCATTCATTTCAGCCTTGAGTTCCTCTTCCTCCTGCTCTATCTCCGCGATCTGGTCGTCATACTCGTCAGCAAAGGCAGTCACGCACATGGACGCGGTGAGGACTAGGCACATGAAGATCGAAAAAAGCTTTCTTTTCATCTCTTTTTACCCCTCAATGCCCTGTTGTCAGTGTCAAGGAATTTTCTCATTGAAATGATACTTCCGCACGCGCCTACGCTGATGCCTATGGCGAGGAAGATTATGACGAGGTTCCAGACCATGTAATCAGCGGATACGAGCGGCGAACCGAGGATGGTCATGGCCTCTCTGCCTATGATCTTGATCACTTCGCGGTAGATCAGGTACGTCAGGCCGGCCGAGACAGCCGAGGAGATTATCCCGATCACGATCCCTTCAGAAAGGAACGGTCCCCGGATGAACCAGTTGGTCGCCCCGATGTACTTCATTATGGATATTTCCTTCTCACGCGCGAAGACCGTGAGCTTTATGGTGTTGGATACGACCACTATCGATACCACGACGAGGAACGCCATGACTATCAAAGCGGCGTATCTGAGGAACTTGGTGATCTGGGTGACCTTCTCTACCGTCTCCTTATAGAACGAGATGTCCTCCACGCCTTCCAGCTTTGTCAGCTGGTTGTAGACACCGTCCGCGGATTCGACTGAATCGACGGTGACCCTGATGGAGTTCGGGAGCGGGTTGTCGCCCAGGGAATCGAGCAGATATCCGTTCTCTCCCCAGCGTGCCTTGAGGATGCGGAGCGCCTCCTCCTTCGTCCTGTAAGTGGTCTCCTTCACTCCGCCGAAGGTCTCGATCTGCTGCATCATCTTTCTGGCCTGGGCCTCGGTGACGTCATCCTGCAGATAGACTTCGATCTCGTTGTAGTCGGCTTTGATCATCTCGGTGAACAGGTTCACGTTCACGCTGATGACGAAAAACACGCCGAGGATCAGCATCATCGCCGTGATAGCGAATATCGAGGCGAGCGACATTCCCTTGTTTCTCCACACCTGGGTGAAGGCCTGTTTGATGTTATAACCTATCATCATTCTGTGCCTCCTCCGGGTAGAGCTCGTCGGTGCCGCCCTCCATATACCCGTATTCTCCGTATTCGTCCCTGACTATGTGGCCGGAATCGATGGCGACCACTCGCTTCTGCATGCGGTCGACTATGTCCTTGGCGTGAGTTACCATCACGACGGTCGTCCCGGTGTCGTTGATCTTGGCCAGGAGGTCCATGATGTCCTTGGCAGTCTCCGGGTCAAGGTTTCCGGTCGGCTCGTCCGCGATCAGAAGCGCAGGCTTGTTTATGATGGCGCGCGCTATCGCGACTCTCTGCTGTTCGCCTGCGGAGAGCTCGTTGGGATATTTATCGCCCTTATCGGGGATGCCCACAAGTTCGAGAGCCTGCGGCACCCTGTTGCGGATGCGCTTCTTGCTCTGGTGCAGGATCTCCATAGCAAAAGCGACGTTCTCGTAGACCGTCTTCTTCGGGAGAAGGCGGAAGTCCTGGAAAACGATCCCTATCCTGCGGCGGAGAAGAGGTATCTCGCGGCTGCTCAGCCTCGTCACTTCTTTCCCGTCCACCACTATGCTGCCTGAATCGGCGTCTATTTCCTTAAGTATCAGTTTGATGAATGTGGACTTTCCGGCGCCGCTGGGACCTACAAGGAAGACGAAATCACCCTGCTCGATCCTTATGTTCGCGTCTTCAAGACCCACATTGCTGGCGTAACGCTTGGTCACGTTTTTGAATTCGATCATATCGTGTACTCCATGGCTTGCTTATCGCATACATGGTTATTATACACCATATTGTGTGTATTGTTAATAGCCTGACACAAGTTTTACTGTTTTTAGCGTCAAGAAAGCGTGAATTTTGAGTGAAACGGGGCTCCTCAATAGACCTTTTTCACGGCGGAAACGATGGCTGAAGCGGTCATCCCGTACTTCTCCATCAGTTCGGCCGGCTTGCCTGATTCGCCGAAGGTGTCGAGCTGTCCTACCATCTCGATGCGGCAGGGGCACCTGGAGGACAAAAGCTCCGCTACCGCGGATCCGAGCCCTCCTATCACGGAATGCTCCTCGGCGGTAACTATCCTGCCGGTCTCCTCGGCGGCTTTGATCAGGATCTCCTCGTCGAGCGGCTTGATCGTATGGATGTCTATTACCCTCACGTCGACTCCCTGCTCTGCGAGTCTTGACGCTGCCTCCATAGCTTCAGACACCATGATCCCGTTCGCGACGACGGTGACGTCTCTGCCGTTCCTGAGTAGGTTGCCCTTTCCGAGGACTATCTCATCCTCTTCGCTGTAGAAGACCGGGACCGCGGCGCGGCCGAGCCTGACATATGCCGGCCCGTCCATCATCACCGCCTGCTTTATCAGCTTTTCGGCGCTCACCGCGTCGCAGGGGCTGACGACGGTCATTCCCGGTATCGTGCGCATGAGGGCGATATCCTCGAACGTCTGGTGGCTGGCCCCGTCCTCCCCGACGGTGATGCCGGCATGGGTGGCGCAGACCTTGACGTTCGCTCCCGTATATCCGATTGAATTCCTTATGATCTCAAACGCTCTTCCCGACGCGAACATCGCGAAGGTAGACGCGCATACCCTCTTGCCTGACAGGGCGATGCCCGCGGCGGCACCGTAGAGGTTTTGCTCGGCTATGCCCATATTGAAGAATCTTTCGGGGTACGCCTTGGCAAAAACACCTGTCTTTGTCGACCCGGAGAGGTCAGCGTCCATGACGACGAGATCCGGGCAGAGTTCCCCGAGCTCCAGCAGTGCGTTTCCGTACGCTTCTCTCGTTGCTTTCTTGTCTGCCATTACCACTCACCTCCAAGTTCTTCAACAGCTTTCCTGGCCTGTTCCTCGTTCGGGGCCTTGCCGTGCCATCCGGCCTGGTCCTCCATGAACGATACCCCCTTGCCCTTATGAGTCTTCGCGATGATCACGGAAGGCTTGTCGGTAACCTTCCTGGCCTCTGCGAAAGCATTCAGTATCTGCCCGAAGTCGTGCCCGTCTATCATCTGGACATGCCAGCCGAAGGCTTTGAACTTCTCGTCTATCGGCCTGACCGTCATGACTTTGTCGTTCGGCCCGTCGATCTGGAGCCCGTTCCAGTCGACGACCGCGCAGAGGTTCGCAAGTCCGTAGTGCGCGGCGGACATTGCGGCTTCCCAGACTATGCCTTCCTGGAGCTCCCCGTCGCCGAGCAAAACGTACGTCCTGCGGCTGCTTCCGTCCATCTTCGCGGCCAATGCCATCCCGACGCTTACTGAGAAGCCCTGGCCGAGAGATCCCGTGGACATCTCGATGCCCGGCACCTTATGCATATTCGCGTGGCCCTGGAAAGGGCTTCCGAGCTTTCTCAGGCTCATCATGTCCTCAACTGGGAAATAGCCTCTCTCGGCAAGCGCAGCGTACTGCACCGGGGCGGCGTGGCCCTTTGAAAGGATGAATCTGTCCCTGTCGGGCTTCCCGGGATCCGCCGGGTCGATGTTCATCTCGCTGAAATAGAGAGCCGTTACTATGTCGGCCGCTGAAAGGCTCCCGCCCGGATGGCCGGAACCGGCGTGGTACACCGCTTTGATAACGTCGACCCTCACGCGGGCAGCGGCTTCTTCCAAATACTTTACGTCCATGATCTCCTCCGATGATTAAGACTGTAACTACTATCCTCTGCAGATCCGGAATGCTCCGGGTATCCCTCTTATGATATCCCTTGCCATCAGAGACTCTTCTCCCAGTTCCCGCGCTGCGAGGTCGCCGGCAAGGCCGTGGAGATAGACGCCGCACACCGCGGCCTCCTTTGCGCTGAGCCCTCTTCCCATGAGGGCCGTCATCATGCCCGTCAGGACGTCTCCCGAGCCTGCTGTCGCCATACCGGGATTTCCCGTGGTGTTCATGTAGATCGCCTGGCCTTCACCCTTAACCAGGGTGCCTTTTCCCTTAAGGACCGAGACCATCCCGAAGACCTCGGAAAGAGCGGTCACTGCTCTCACTCGTTCCTCCCGGTCCGTGCTCACCGGGTCCGTAAGGCCGAGCAGCCTCGCGGCTTCTCCTCCGTGCGGCGTGATCACAGCCTGCCCCGGGAATTCCGCAAGGTCATCCGCGAGCTTTTCCCTTGAAGCGATCACGTTCAGGCCGTCTGCGTCTATAAGGAGCTTCCCGCTGAAGCTGTTCAGGACGCGCTCGACTATGCCTGCAGTCATGAGAGTCTTGCCCATCCCGGGACC
>JAFWFF010000206.1 GCA_017515765.1 Bacillota bacterium
CCGCCGAGCGCCTGATGGACGGAAGCGAACATGCGCTTCATTATCGCCGGGTTGTTGTAGAGCTTCAGCCTTCTGGACACCGCGATGGCGTTGCGGAGCTTCTCACCCTGTCCGGACGCTTCGGCCTGCTTGAGCATTCCCTTGTAGATCTTTTCGAATACGAGGGGGACGCCGACCATGACGTTCGCGTGGACCTCGTTCATGTTCTTCAGGATGTATTTGATGCCTTCGCAGATCGCGAGGGTCTTGCCCTGATAGAAGGTAGTCCAGTCGACGCAGGTGTTCTCGAACGTGTGGTGGGTGGGCAGGATGGAGAGCACGACGTCGTTCTCGCCGAGCATCTCGCGTCTCGACATGTTCACTACGTTGCTCGCGATGTTCTTATGCGAGAGCATGACTCCCTTGGCGTTCCCGGTGGTTCCGGACGTGAACAAAAGCGCCGCCATCTGTTCGGGATCGATCTCCGCGTCGATGAAGCCGCGTTCGCCCTGCTCGAGCAGCGCGCGTCCCTCTTCCAGGAGCGTGCTGAAGGACAGGATCCCTTCCTCATGAGTCGGAGCCGTCATGGAGACGAAGTACTCCAGGGTGCCGGGTTCGTCCATGAGCCCGCCCACAGCCTTCTCCATCTTCCTGGAAAAGAATATGGCAGAGGAGCCTGAGCGCCTGGCGAGGCCTCTCAGCTCTTCCTCCGGGAGGTTCTTGTCGAGGGGGACTATGACTCCTACGCCCGTGACCGCCGCGAAGTACGTGAGGAACCAGTGGTAGCTCGTCTCGCCGATGACCGCGATCTTCTTGCCCTTAAGGCCCATGTCGATCATGCGGGTCCCCAGGGCGTCCATGTCGGCCTTCACCTGCGCGTAGGTTATCGGCCTGTACTCTCCGCCCGTCTTATCCTTGATGAGATAAGCGTTCTTGTCGGCGAACATCTCGCAGCTGGAGACTATGATGTCCTTCAGATCCGTCACTTCACGGACAGGATGGTCGATGCCGTCGTATTTCTTGCTGTTCATTGCCTTGCTTTCCCTTTCCGGGTATCAGCCGGCCGGTCGTTCCGGCGCAGGCTTATTTGATAACGATCTTGCGGAATTTCTTCTTGCCCTTCTGGATGAGGAGCACTCCGTCCTCAAAATTGTCCAGAGTTACGTTCGCCCTGGCGTCGGTGACCTTCACTCCGTTCAGGGAGCAGCCGCCCTGCTCGATCGTGCGGCGCGCGTCGCCGTTGCTGTCAGCGAGCTTGAGCTCGGCGAGCAGGCTGACGAGGCCCTTGCCCTCGCCTTCGAATACTGCCTTGTCCATCTCGGTGGTCGGGATGTTCTCGGAAGAAGCTCCTCCGCCGAAAGCGGATCTCGCGCCCTCGAGAGCCTTCCTGGCCTCTTCCTCGCCGTGAACGAGCTTGGTGATCTCAAAGGCCAGGATCTCCTTGGCTTTGTTGATCTCCGCCCCTTCAAGCGCGGACAGGCGCTCGACCTCCTCCATCGGGAGGAAGGTGAGCATGCGGAGGCATTTGTTCACGTCGGCGTCGGCCACGTTCCTCCAGTACTGGAAGAACTCGTAGGGCGAGCATCTGTCGGCGTCGAGCCAGAGGGCGCCCTTCTGGGTCTTGCCCATCTTCTTGCCCTCGCTGGTGGTCAGCAGGGAGAATGTCATGCCGTAGACTTCCTTGCCGAGGAGCTTCCTGGTGAGGTCGACTCCGCCGATGATATTGGACCACTGGTCGTCGCCGCCGAACTCGATCTTCACGTCAAAGTCTCTCGCCATGACCATGAAGTCGTAGGACTGCATGAGCATATAGCTGAACTCGAAGAACGAAAGCCCGGATTCTCTCGCCATGCGCTGCTTGAACGCCTCGGATCTCAGCATCGTGTTTACGTTGAACTGGGAGCCGATCTCGCGCACGAACTCGATCCACTTAAGCGGCCTGATCCATTCGCCGTTGTTGACGGATACCGCCTTGCCGGGCTCGGGAGTCTTGGTCTCGTGGCCGGGCTGGTAGACTCCGCCGTTTCCAACGTACTTCCACTCGTCATCGAACTCGATGAAGCGCTCGAACAGCTTCTTGAACTGGGCGCAGTTGTAGTCGATGGTCTCGACGTCCATCATCTGGCGCATGTCGGTGCGGCCGGAGGGGTCTCCCACCATGCCGGTGCCGCCGCCCAGAAGGACGACCGGCGTGTGTCCGAACTTCTGCATATACATCATTATGATGACCTGCATGAAGTGGCCGACGTGCAGGCAGTCGGCGGTCGGGTCGAAGCCGATGTAGAATTTCACTTTCTCGTTCTGCAGGAGCTTGCGGACGGCTTCCTCATCGGTGGTCTGCTCTATGAATCCGCGCTCCTTGAGCACGTCGTAGACGTTGTCGAATTTGCTTACGTTATCGGGTATCAGGTTTTTCATCAGTCTCTCCTGTGATCAAAATGTGTAAGCGCGGGCGGGCCCGGAGGGGCCGGCCGCGCGGTGTTTTGCGGTTTTCGTTTTGCGGTTTTCGTTTTATCTGGTGCCGTAGAGCCTGTCGCCGGCGTCTCCGAGGCCGGGGACGATATAGGCGTTCTCGTTGAGGTGATCATCCTTCGCGGCGATGTAGATGTCGATGTCGGGATGGGCCTCCTGCAGGGCTTTGATGCCCTCGGGAGCAGCGATCAGGCACATGAAGACGATGTCCTGCGCGCCTTTCTGCTTGATGAAGTCGACTGCGGCAACAGCGCTTCCGCCTGTCGCGAGCATCGGATCGAGCACGAACACTCTCCTCTTCTCGATGTCGCTGGGCAGCTTGCAGTAATACTCTACAGGCTCGTGGGTCTCGGGGTCGCGGTAGAGCCCGATGTGGCCGACCTTGGCGTTCGGCACGATCTCCAGCATTCCGTCGACGAATCCGAGTCCGGCTCTGAGGATCGGTACTATGGCTATGTCCTCACCCTTCAGCATATTGACTCTGGTCTTGCAGATCGGGGTCTCGATCTCCACCTCTTCGAGCGGCAGGTTCCTGGTGGCCTCGAAAGCCATGAGCATCGCGACTTCCCTGGCCAGATCCCTGAACTCCTTGGTGTTCGTGGACGTCATCCTCATGAGGGATACCTTGTGCTGAATGAGCGGATGATCAAAAACATAAATCTTTCCCATTGTTACTCCTCCTATGTGAAACAAATGTATTTGTTTTCTGAACGTTTATCAAAGACTCGCGCGCCTCCGCGGCGGGCTGCATTCCTGCTATATCTCGTCAAGCTGGTCGATGCGTCTCTGGTGCTTCCCGCCCAGGAACTCAGCGCCGAGCCAGGCGTCCACTATGCGGAGCGCCAGGTCCTTATCGGTGAGGCGGCCGCCCAGGGCTATGATGTTCGCGTTGTTGTGCTCCTTGCAGAGCCTTCCCATCTCCTCAGAGGTGCAGAGGGCGCATCTCACTCCGTGGACTTTGTTCGCCGCGATCGAGATGCCGATACCGCTCCCGCAGCAGACGACCCCTATATCGGCCTTGCCCGATGCGACGGCTTCGCCGCAGGCTTTTCCGTATGCGGGATAGTCCACAGACTCAGGCCCGTTGGTCCCGAGGTCGACTATCTTGAAGCCCTTCTCCCTCAGATGGTCCTTTATCGCGTTCTTCAGTTCATACCCGGCGTGATCCGCCGCCATAGCAACGATCATTTCTCTGCCTCCTTTGTCAAAAGCTTCTCCCCGCGCCGCCGGCTCTCCTCCGGCGATCACGATATTTCCGCCGCAGGATCTCACCATGCGGTCCATTACCGAGAATCCGACGCCTTCCGCCTTAAGCGCCGCTGCCAGGATCACGTCCGCGCCTTCCGCGTCGCAGCACCTTAAGTCTGTGTAGAAGTTTCTCGCCGCGCGGGCGGGGTCTTCATAGATCAGTGTCCTGACCTTGCGGCCGGCCGTCTCCAGGGCGGCCTGCTCCGCTTTGATCGCGGACCTCACCGCTTCTTGGGGCCCTGCGAAGACCTTCATCTCCGCGTCCGGGGCATAGTGCTTATACTTCATGCCCGGGGCTGTCGGGAC
>JAFWFF010000207.1 GCA_017515765.1 Bacillota bacterium
GCGGCAGCACTGAACGTCTTCATAAACACCAAATCCATGAAGGACAGGGAATACGCGGAAGCTCTGAACGCCGAGATGGAATCGCTTCTCGGAACGTATTGCCTCAAGGCGGACGACATCTACGCTGAAGTCCGCGAATCGTTGAGATAGGAGGAAAAATGGCTGAGATCTACAAAGGCGCTCCGGTCGCGGAGGCTTTGACAGAGAAGATGATAGCGGACGTGGAGGAACTGAAGGCGAAGGGGGTCAACCCGACTCTTGCGATCTTCCGCGTGGGCGAGAGACCCGACGATCTTTCATACGAGCGCGGGGCGATGAAACGCGCCGAGAAAGCGGGAGTCGCTGTAAAGAACGTGGTGCTGCCCGCAGACGTATGCCAGGCTGACTTTGACGCTGCGCTCACCGCGCTGAATGAGGACCCCGAGGTGCACGGGATACTGATGTTCCGCCCGCTCCCCGCTCAGTTAGACAACGAGCGCGCCAGAAAGATGCTGGCGCCCGAGAAGGACATTGACGGCATGACCGACGGCTCGCTCGCAGGAGTGTTCACCAATACGAAGACCGGTTTCCCGCCCTGCACCGCGCAGGCTGCGATGGAGATTCTTCACCACTACGGCGTTGAGATCAAAGGCAAAAAGGCCGCAGTCATCGGGCGTTCCCTGGTCATTGGCCGCCCGGTCGCGATGATGCTCATGCACGAGAACGCTACAGTGGTGAACTGCCATACTAAGACTGTGGACGTTCCCTCGATCACGAGGGAGGCGGACATTTTGATCGCCGCGGCCGGACAGCTGAGGTCTGTCGGGCCGGAATATGTCAATCCGGAGCAGGTCGTAATAGACGTCGGTATCAACTGGGACGCCGAGAAGAACGGAATAGCGGGGGACGTCGATTTTGACGCCGTGGAGCCCCTTGTTAAAGCCATAACACCGGTGCCGGGAGGCGTCGGATCGGTCACTACCTGCGTCCTGATCTCGCACGTGATCGAGGCGGCTAAGCGCGCGGCTAAATAGAGCGGCATACGAAGGGAGAGCGGAATGAGCGGTCTCAAAACATTCATTTACGGAATCATCGGCGGGATGTGCATATCCATCGGCGGCTGCGCGTTCCTCGCGTCAGAGAGCAAAGTCGTCGGAGCGGTGTTCTTCGTGGTGGGGCTATTCACCATCTGCACCTTCGGCTTCAACCTCTTTACCGGGAAGGTCTGCTACAGCCTTGAAAACAACGCAAGATACCTGGGAACGCTGGGTCTGATATGGCTCGGGAACTTCGCGGGCTGCCTTGTGATGGGAGGACTTCTCCGCCTGACCAGGCTTACCGCGCTTGTAGAGAAAGCCCAGAGCGTCGCCGACACCAAGCTTGGCGACTCGCTCCTCAGCATATTCATACTGGCTATCTTCTGCAATATCCTGATCTATATAGCGGTCGACGGATTCAAGAATAATCCGCACGAGATCGGAAAATATCTCGCGCTCTTCTTCGGCGTAACGGTGTTCGTGCTCTGCGGGTTCGAGCACTGCGTGGCCAATATGTTTTATATCACGGCGGCCGGGAAGTGGTCGGGATACGCGCTGCTGTTCATAATGGTGAACACCCTCGGAAACGCGGCCGGAGGACTTTTGATCCCGGTGCTTAAGAAGATCTCAGACGGGAAGCCTGCGCCGAATGGAGGCGCACGTGACAAAAAATCGGAAACTATCACGGTGAACCGTGATAATGCCGGAACTGATGTCGAGGCAGCTGAGCCTGTCCGCGCTTTCCCGGAGCCTGCTGAGCCTGAGATCGTCATAGACCCATTTGCCGAGCCTGTGCTCTTCCCGGAGGACTATAAGGGCATGAGCCTGGACGGCGCGCCGACGGGACGCGAAGCCGCGACGGACGC
>JAFWFF010000208.1 GCA_017515765.1 Bacillota bacterium
CGAAAACCGTGCGATGAGAGTCCCGACGGGACAGCTCAATACGATCATAACCGATGCTACCATGATGAAACAACCGCCTTCGGACAAGGGCAAGAGGCTGAAGATCTACTACGCAAGCCAGATCGGCGTCAAACCGCCGCTCTTCTCCTTCTCGATAAACAACAGGGAACTCATGCATTTCTCGTATTCAAGATATCTGGAGAACAAGATCCGCGAATCCTTCGGTTTTGAAGGCACTTCAATCAAATTCGTCTTCCGCGAAAAGGGGGATAACGCATGAGGATCGCCGCTGCAGTACTGTTTCTAATAGCTGCGTATTTCCTCGGCAATATCTCGCCTTCGACCATCCTGGCGCGCCGCGTCGGCCTCGACATAAAGAAGGAAGGCAGCGGGAACGCCGGGACGACGAACGCTCTCAGGGTGCTCGGCAAGAAGGCTGCTTTGATCACGCTAACGGTCGACGTAGCGAAGGGATTCCTCGCAGTGAAGCTGGCGCTGTGGATCCTTACAGGTCCCCTGGGCAGTGAGACCGCTTTCGCCATCGCGGGATGGTGCGGGCTTGCGGTATTTGCGGGACATATCTGGCCCCTGATCTACGGGTTCAAGGGCGGTAAGGGAGTGGCGACCGCTCTCGGAGTGATCCTGGCCCTCGACTGGACCAGGGCTCTCGCGGCTCTTCTGGTCTTCATAGTCATAGTGGCACTCACCAGATACGTTTCGCTCGGTTCGATGCTCGCGGCTGTATCCTATCCGGTCATCGACATATGTACGGGACACAGGCCTTTGATCCCGGTCATCATCATGGTCGTGATCATGGTGGTCAAGCACAGGGCGAACATCAAAAGGCTGCTGAGCGGCACCGAGAACAAGCTGAGCTTCAGCAAGACAAAGAAATGACAGAGAAACAGAGAACTTTTCATATAACCACATTCGGCTGCCAGATGAACGAGCACGATTCCGAGATCATCGCGGGGATGCTGACCGAACAGGGCCTCGTCCAGACGGATGACAGGGACAGTGCGGATATAGAGATAATGAACACCTGCAGCGTGAGGGAGAACGCCGACAAGCGCTTTTTCGGGACGCTCGGGCAGCTGAAGCACCGCAAGGAGAGGGATCCGTCTTTCACTGTCTGCGTCTGCGGATGCATGATGCAGCAGCAGAGCGTGATCGATACTCTGAAGGCGAAATACCCCTGGGTGGACGTGGTCTTCGGAACGCATAACATCCACGAATTCCCGGACCTTTTGGAGCGGGTGCACCGTGAGAACATAAGGCTCACCAGCATCTATCCCGATATGGAGGAGATAGTGGAGGGCCTGCCGGCAAAGAGGCTTTTCAGGCACAAGGCTCTCGTTAACATAATGTACGGCTGCAATAACTTCTGCACTTACTGCATCGTCCCGTATACGAGGGGGCGTGAGAAGAGCAGATGCCCGGAAGCGGTCCTGAGCGAGATAAGGGATCTCGCCGCAGACGGAGTCAAAGAGGTCATGCTCCTCGGGCAGATCGTGAACTCCTATAAAGGCGATGAGAATACCGGCTTCCCGGAACTGATACGGATGATAAACGACGTTCCGGGCATAGAGCGGATAAGGTTCATGACGTCGCACCCGAAGGACCTCTCGGACGGTCTGATCAAAGCTTTCACCGACTGTGACAAGCTCTGCAAAAACATCCACCTTCCGGTCCAGGCAGGTTCAGACCGCATCCTTAAGCGGATGAACAGGCATTATGACAGGGCGAAGTATCTGGAACTCGTCGACAAGCTGAGAGACGCTGTCCCCGGGATCACGATCTCGACCGATATAATCGTCGGTTTCCCCGGCGAGACGGAAGAGGATTTCCTGGACACTCTGTCTCTGGTCGAGAGGGTAAGATACGATTCCGCGTTCACATTCCTTTATTCTGTGAGGAACGGGACGCCCGCCGCCAAATATCCCGACCAGATACCGGAAGACGTGAAACACGAGCGCTTCGGAAGGCTGGTCGAACTGGTGGACTCCATAAGCGCCGAGAAGAATCTCGCATATCTCGGCACGGTGCAGGACGTCCTGGTCGAGGGGCCGAGCAAGAATGACAAGCTCGCACTTGCGGGACGCACGGACGGTTTTAAACTCGTCAATTTCCGGGTAGAAGATAATTCGGGCATCGACCCGGCGGATCTGGCCGGAAAGACGGTAAAGGTTAAGATAACGGACGCCAAGACGTTCAGCCTCTTCGGCGAACCGGTATTATGAAAGGAGAATCATAATGGCTAACAATCTCGGACTTGTTCACATCTATTGCGGAGAAGGAAAAGGAAAGACCACCTGCAGCGTCGGCCTCACGGTCAGAGCTTCCGGATACGGATACAGGGTGATGTTCATGCAGTTCCTTAAATCCGGGACCAGCAGCGAGCTCAAAGTCCTCCAGTCCCTTCCGAACGTAACGGTGGAGAGCACCAAGCCGATCAAAAAATTCTCTTTCCAGATGACCCCGGAAGAAAAGCAGGAAGTAAGGGAGATAGACGCTGAGGAATTCAGAAGGGTAGAGAAGAGGTTAAGAGCAGGCGAGTTCGACATGTTCGTGCTCGACGAGTGCCTCGGCGCGATCGAAGCGGGACTTTTTGATGAAGATATAATCTATGAATTCCTGAAGACCAAGCCCGAACACCTTGAAGTCGTCCTGACCGGAAGATATCCGTCAGACCGCCTTGTCGAGATCGCGGACTACGTCTCCAGGATCGACAAGGTAAAACATCCATATGACAAAGGCATAATGGCCCGCAAAGGAATAGAAGCCTGATGAGGAACAGAAACACTACGATAATGATACTCGTCCTGTTCGCGCTCCTCGCGTTCAGGTCGATCACAAGCGGAGGATACGGAAGCGTCGGCGACTGGCTCATCGAGCACATCCTTATGATGCCCGGCATCATCCTCGGCCTTTCACTGCATGAGTTCGGACATGCGTGGGTGAGCAGCAAATGCGGGGATCCGACGCCGGAAAGGCAGGGAAGGCTCACCGTGAGCCCGCTCGCGCACATCGATCCGATAGGCTTCGTGTCTTTGATCTTCCTGGGCTTTGGCTGGGGCAAACCTGTCCAGATCGACCCGAGATACTACGGGAACAGAAGACGGGACGAAGCGCTCGTGGCGGTCGCCGGAGTTGTGATGAACCTTATCGTCGCGGTCATATTCACGATCATTGCCAAGATACTCATCACCGTATCGCCGAGGTTCTTCGTTTCCACGAATCCGGGCCAGGCTGTATTCAATATCGTCGAATACTGCATCTACATCAACCTCGTCCTTATGGTGTTCAACCTGCTCCCCATACCGCCGCTCGACGGGTTCAATCTGGTGACTCAGATCTTTGATCTCCGCAAATACAACTGGTGGTGGAACGTCTATACCAAAGGATATTTCATCCTGATCATATTCGTGGCATGCGGGCTGACCAGGATCATCCTTTCGCCGATCCTGAGCGCGATCTACGGTGTGATCACTCGGTTTTTGCTGATGTAAGGCGCCCAGGAACATGGAATCATAATAATTAGCACTCTCGTACAAAGAGTGCTAATTTTTATGTTGCAAACTCGATATCGGGGGTATAAGATTATCAAAGGAGGTGGAGACCTATGAATATAGATAAATACACACAGAACGCACAGCAGGCGATTATCGACGCCCAGAACGAGGCGGTCGAGAATGGCAACCCGACGCTTGAGCCCGAGCATCTGCATCTGGCGTTGCTCAGGCAGGATGAGGGCCTTATCCCGAGGCTTCTCCAATATATGAATATAGACGCTCAGCAGGTCACCCGCGAAGTGGCCCGCCGCGTAGACGCTTTCCCGAAGGTGAGCGGAGGCGGATCCGGCACCTATGCCGGCCAGGCATTTGCATCTTTGCTCTCCAAAGCAGAAAAGAAGGCCCAGGAGTTCAAGGACGATTACGTCAGCGTCGAGCATCTCTATCTTGCGATGCTCGCGAACCCGACCA
>JAFWFF010000209.1 GCA_017515765.1 Bacillota bacterium
GGCGTGGCGATGAACTACTACACGACCACCGACGAGGACGGAGACACCCGTTACGTGTCCCACTATGAATACGATATTGCCGAAGCTCTGGCCGCTGCGGCCGAAGCCGGGGAAGAAAGCGAATACTCGGAATACGAAGACGACGTGACTTACGCCTCCCCGATCACCGAGCACAGGTCGCTCCTCCAGATAGGCCTGAAGCCGGAGCTCTCCGCTAAGCTGTTCGCTTCGACCGACTTGAACTATATCTTCTCCACCGATATGCTCAGCGGAGGATTCATCGTTCTGTTCGACAACAGCGCGGACCATCTCTGCCTGTATTCGCCCTATGAAGCCAGGATCGGCATGAAGGCCGCAGACATAGGTGTCCCCGACAAGGCGTTCAGCGGAGCTTACTACTACGGCTTCACCAGGGTGAACGGGATACGCTATTTCCAGTATTTCCGCTTCAGCGACGGATATTTCGTCGCGACGGCCATTCCGAAGGCAGATATGTTCAGAGCGCGGTTCCCGGTATCTTTGATCACGGCGCTCGTCAGCCTGATCCTCATCATGATACTCTCAGGCACCGTCACTCTCACGACTGACGAGGAAGAAGAGCTCTATGCTACGATGAGCGATTCCCAGGCCCAGAAAGGTCTGAATTCCACGATCTTCCGGGTCATCCTGCCGTCAGGGCACACGGTCTCGACGACCAAAGCCGCCGCACGCTGGGACAACAGCCGCGTACCCTGGCGCGAGAAGGGACCCGAGCAGAAGCTTCTGTTCATGGTGGGTCTCGCCTGCAGCCTGCTGGTGATCTACGTAGCTGCGACTGTGCTTGGCGCGAATTCGATCTTTGACGACGGATCCGTGATCCACTATATCCTGAGCGGAGACTGGGACAGAGGGCCTAACGTGTTCGCGCTCAGCGCAAGCATGCTGGTGCTCATCTCGACCGCCATCCTGGTCTATCTGTTCCGCATACCCGTAAGGCTGGTCTCCTCTTTGCTCGGCGCAAGGGGCGAGACGATCGGCCACCTGCTCCTCTCCATCGTGAAATACGGCGGAGCGATCGGCGCGCTGTTCTACTGCCTCTACCTGTTCGGCGTCGACTCCAGGAGCCTGCTCGCCAGTGCCGGAGTCCTGACCCTGGTCATAGGCCTCGGAGCCCAGAGCCTGATCAAAGACATCCTCGCAGGAATATTCATCGTCTTCGAAGGCGAGTTCCGCGTCGGCGACATAGTCACGATCAACGGTTTCCGCGGAACGGTAATGGATATCGGCCTCCGCACCACCAAGATCCTCGACGTCGACAACAACATCAAGATCTACAACAACAGCGAGATCTCCGGCGTCCTGAACATGACCAAGGAAGCGTCCTTCGCCTACAGCGAGATCAGCGTCGAATACGGCCAGGATATCGACTATGTCGAAGAAGTCCTCAAGCGCGAGCTGCCTGCGCTGGCTGATAAGAATCCTCTCATCCTGCGCGCACCGGAGAGCCTCGGCGTCCAGAACCTCGGCGACAGCGGCGTGACCCTGCTGATCTACACGATGTGCGAAGAGAAGGACGTCAGACGCATCAGGCGTTTCGTCAACAAAGAAGTGCTTAAGATCTTCTACAGGAACGGCATCAACGTACCGTTCCCGAACGTCACTGTGTCCCATCTGAACATGGAAGGCCGCAAGACAATGGCGGATCTGGAAGCGATGGACGCGGAGAAAGCCGCGGCAGAAGCCGCGGAAGCACCCGGGAAGAACACTTCCGAGCCTGCGCCCGCCGTAATCGGCGATTCCCCGAATGCTGAGGAAATGGCCCCGTTCGAAGAGGCGGACAACGTAGGCGAGGAGCCCGTAA
>JAFWFF010000210.1 GCA_017515765.1 Bacillota bacterium
GCAGACCACGCCGTTCACTATGACCTTGGCGTAAGCGGAGTAAGGCCTGGGATATCCGTCGGCGTAGCCCAGCGCGAGGGTCGCGATCCTGGACGGGCGCTCGGCGATGAACTTGCGGCCGTATCCGCAGGAGAAGCCGACAGGGACGTCCTTAAGATGGACGATGTTCGCCTTGACCGACATGACCGGGGTGAGCTCCAGGAGCGAGCGGTCGACCTCGTCGGAGGGGTACTGGCCGTACTGGATGATGCCCGGGCGGACGCCGTCAAAGAGCACGCTCGGAAGCTCCATGACCGAAGCGCTGTTCGCGAGGGTCCTGAAGGGGATCTCGATGCCCTCGGCGGTGAACGCTTCGTAGATCCTGTTGTATTTGGCCTCCTGCTGATGCGAGAAGGTCTTGTCAAAAGCGTCGGCGGTCGCCATGTGGGAGAACATGCCTTTGATCTTAAAGCCCGGGAGAGCCGCAATCTTCTTTACGTCGCTGACCGCGAACGCGATGTTCTCCTCGGTCTCGGTCATATAGCCGATCCTCCCCATTCCGGTATCTACTGCGATCAGGCCTTCGACTACTTTTCCGGCCTTACAGGCCGCCTCGCTTATCGCGGCGGCGTTTTTCGCGCAGCAGACCACCGGGGTGATGTCGTATTTGACTATCGTGTCGGCGTACATCGCGGGCGTAAGGCCGAGCATGATGATGGTCTCCTTCGCGCCGGCTTCCCTGAGCTCGATGGCTTCCTGAAGCGTGGCGATGGCGAACGTGTCGATGCCGTTGGCTCTTAGGACTTCCGCGCAGCGTACCGCGCCGTGGCCGTAGGCGTCAGCTTTGATCACGCCGATGAACTTGCGGCCGTCAGCTTTGGCTATGATGTTCTTGATGTTCCGGTCAAAGGCCTTAAGGTCGATCTCGACCCATGCCGGCCTGAGGGCTTCCTTGTACATTGAATCTACCTCCGTGCGCGCTCTCCCCGCGCAAGACCGGCGCCTCGCGGCGCCTTAACTATACGTTTATTTCAGCTTTGATGCCGAGAACTCCGGCGTTTTCGGCGAGCAAAGGCTTTACGTGCTTCTCCAGGAATTCTGCCGTCTGCCCCGGCGCGCGGCCCACGTAGAGCTCGGGCTTAAGCGCCGCTTCAAGCTCCCCGCGGGTGACTCCGAAGATCGGGTCGGCTGCGACGCGGTCCAGAAGGTCGTTCGGGAGGCCCTGCTCCTTCACGACTTTGGCCGCTTCCATGGAATGGACCCTGATGTGCTCGTGGAGCTCCTGACGGTCGCCTCCGCGCTTCACCGCGTCCATTATTATATTCTCCGAAGCCATGAATGGAAGCTCCGCCATCAGGTGCTGTCGGATGACTCCCGGGTACACGACCAGGCCTTCGGAGACGTTCATATACAGTTCCAGGATGCTGTCGACCGCGAGGAAGGCCTCGCTGACCGAGACACGCTTGTTGGCGGAGTCGTCCAGGGTGCGCTCGAACCACTGGGTCGAGGCGGTGATCTGCGGGTTCAGTGACCCGGCCATCACCAGGTTGGCGAGGGACGCCATGCGCTCGGAACGCATCGGGTTGCGCTTGTAAGCCATGGCGGACGAGCCGATCTGGGTCTTCTCGAACGGTTCCTCGACCTCCTTCATGTGCTGGAGGAGGCGGATGTCGTTGCTGAACTTATGGGCGGACTGGGCGATGCCTGCCAGGACGGAGAGCACGCGGCTGTCCACCTTGCGGCTGTAGGTCTGCCCGGTGACCGGATAGGTCCCGCTGAAGCCCATCTTCTCCGCGATCATCGCGTCGAGCTTCCTGCACTTATCCTCGTCGCCCTCGAACAGCTCCATGAAGGACGCCTGGGTGCCGGTCGTCCCCTTTGCTCCGCGGAGCTTCAGGCTTCCGACGAGGTAGTCCAGGTCGTCCAGGTCCATCAGAAGGTCCTGGATCCAGAGGGTCGCCCTCTTCCCCACCGTGGTCGGCTGGGCCGCCTGGTAATGGGTGAAGCCGAGGGTCGGCATATCCTTGTATTTGTCCGCGAAGTCCGCGAGCCTGGCGATCGTGTTGATCAGCTTGCCGCGGATGATCAAAAGCCCTTCGCGCATTATCATGATATCGGTATTGTCGCCCACGAAGCAGGACGTGGCGCCGAGGTGGATTATCCCCTTAGCCGCCGGGCACTGCTCGCCGTAGGCGTAGACGTGGCTCATCACGTCGTGGCGGACGACCTTCTCGCGCGCTTTGGCGACGTCATAGTTGATGTCGCCGGCGTGGGCCTTAAGCTCCGCGATCTGTTCATCCGTGATCGGCAGGCCGAGCTCCTTCTCGGATTCGGCAAGGGCGATCCAGAGCTTCCGCCAGGTAGTGAACTTCTTCTCGGGCGAGAAGAGGTACTTCATCTCTTTGCTCGGGTAGCGCTCCGAAAACGCGCTGGTATAGGTCTGATAGTTTTCCTGCATGGCCGCACCTCCAAACAAGGAAAGTATATCACCAAAAACGCGCGGATTCAATCAAAGCAGGCGCCTCGCGGCTCTTTATGCTCTTTAAATTCCCCGCGGTTTGTGTTATCTTTATTCTTACATATATAAACAGCAAAAAAGCAAAGGATGAAGGTTATGGAAAGAGAAAGACTCGGAAGCCGGCTGGGCTTCATACTTCTCAGCGCGGGATGCGCTATCGGCTGCGGAAACGTGTGGAAATTCCCCTGGATGACGGGGCAGAACGGCGGCGGGGCATTTGTCCTGGTGTACGCGATATGCCTTTTGATCCTCGGACTGCCGGCGCTCACGGTGGAGTTCTCCCTGGGCAGGGCGGCGCAGGCCAGCCCGGTCAAAATGTATCAGAAGCTGGAGAAGCCGGGCAGCAAATGGCACTGGCACGGCGTCCTGGCGATGATCGGCAATTTCTGCCTGATGGCGTTCTACACTGTGGTCGCGGGCTGGATACTCTACTATTTCGTGAGCTTCCTGACCGGAAAGACCGCGGATCTGGGCTTCCTTGGCATGATCACGAACCCCGGCCTCAACGTCGGGTATATGGCGGTCGTCGTGGTGATCGCATTTATCCTGCTCTCCTTCAACCTGCAGTCCGGGCTTGAGAGAGTGACCAAATACATGATGGTGGCGCTGCTGGTACTGATGCTCGTCCTCGCGGCGAGGAGCTTTACCCTCCCGAAAGCCGCGGAAGGCCTCAGGTTCTATCTGGTGCCCGACTTCGGCAAGATCGATCTCAGCGTCATCGTAGCCGCCATGAACCAGGCGTTCTTCACGCTGTCGATAGGAATCGGCTCCATGGCGATCTTCGGAAGCTATATCGGCAAGGAGCGCTCCCTGATGGGAGAATCCGTCAACGTCATCCTGCTCGATACATTCGTCGCTATAATGGCGGGACTCATCATCTTCCCGGCATGTACGTCCCTCGGCCTCGAGGTCGACGCCGGCCCGGCGCTTTTGTTCAATACCATGGCGGCAGTATTCAACAGCATGGCAGGCGGACGCGTATGGGGGACCATCTTCTTCCTGTTCATGACGTTCGCCGCGTTCTCCACGGTCCTGGCAGTATGCGAGAACATCCTGGCCTGCGTCCGCGAGCTTACCGGATGGAACAGGAAGGTCGGCTCGGCGGTCTGCGGAGCTGTGGTCTTCCTGCTTGCCTTAACGACAGCCCTCGGATACAGCGTGTTCCACTTCCAGCCCTTTGCTGACGGGACCGCCTGGCTTGACTTCTGGGACTTCATAGTCAGCAGCAACCTGCTCCCGATCGGCGCTTTGGTAATGACGATATTCTGCGTCAGCGACCGCTTCGGCTGGGGATGGGAGAACTTCAAGGCTGAGGCGAACGCCGGATCTGGCATCAAAGTCCGCGACTGGATGAAGCCGCTGTTCAAATACATCGTCCCGGTGATCATCATAGCCGTATACGTCATAGGCCTGGTCGGCTTCAAGTGGAAATAAGCCTTTCGGGCTCGCGAATAATTGTCATCAGCGCTTTAAAGTGGTAAAATTATAAGGATACAGCAGAGGAGGAGAGAGACGATGGAAGACCGTTTGTTCAGCAATTCTCACATTCTGGCCTGGCTCAACTACTATGCCGAGAATGCACCCATCGACCTGGAGAAGGTAAAGCTAATAGACATCACCCGCAAGAACAAGAACCTCATACCCACCGTGGAGTCGCACAAGTCGACTCTGGTCTTCACAGACGTGGGACACGACGACATATTCTACCGCATGTGGGACGCGGGACTCGGCGAATGCGAGGTCTGGTATAACGAGGGCTCTGATCCCTGGGGGCCCATACTCCACAAGCCGGTCAAGCACATGATCGACCGCGGCATCAACGCCTCGGCCGCGATGCTGGTCCTTAACCCGAACGAGCGCTCGACGCTTAAGATCGGACTGGAGAACTCGGCGTTTTCGAGGGGCTCCGTCCACTACGTCGGGAGCGAGATACGCGCCGTAATTATGAACAAGATGCA
>JAFWFF010000211.1 GCA_017515765.1 Bacillota bacterium
AATACTTGTCTGGCGACGGACCGGGAAGATAGCACGATGCCAACACCAAAGAGACAGCGGTCGCTTTTTGCGGCCGCTGTTTTTTTACTTATAGCGTTTTAAGTATTACAACCCCTCCGCCTCGTGCTGTTCGGCATCTCCCCTTGCGCAGGCTGCCCGTTTCCCCTCTTGACTTGCTTTTTCGTTGAAGTTAGTATTACAGACAAATGCAGACGCTGTTCCATGACGGCTGAAAAGAGGTTTTTATGAAAAGATATTTCGCGTTTATCCTGGTCATTCTCCTGATCGCCGCGACGCTTTCGTCCTGCGCGGGCAAGACGCAGGACGAAACAGGACCATCGGAGATCGCCGACGCTGCGGAGCAACAGACAGAGCCTTCGCTTCCGGTATTCCGCTATGCGGGCGAGGGGAGCGCTTCCCGCCAGCTTGAGGATCTGTTCACCACCATCGACCTGCTGGACGCCACGATCGCGGAGCTCACGGCGGAAATGGAGGCCGGGCATGTCACGTCCGAAGAGCTCACGCGGATGTATCTTGACCGCATAGAGGCCTACGACGACGAGCTGAACCTGAATTCGATAACGAACATCAATCCGAACGCTCTGGAAGATGCGGCGGCGCTGGACAGGGAACGGGCGGCGGGCAATCTCCGCGGACCGCTTCACGGCATTCCCGTGATCGTAAAAGACAATATCGATGTTGCGGGAATGGCCACGACGGCGGGCTCCGCGGCCTTTGCGGGAAACATCGCCCAGGAGGACGCCTTTGTCGTCAAACGCCTGCGGGAGGCGGGAGCGGTCATCCTCGCCAAGGCCAACATGTCGGAATTCGCCGTGAGCGCCATTGATTCCCACTCCACCTTCGGCGGAAATGTGCACAATGCCTATGATCCGGCAAAGACCGCGGGCGGCTCCTCCGGGGGAACGGCAGTCGCAGTCACCTGCAGCTTCGCCGCGGTCGGCCTCGGGACGGACACCGGCGGCTCGGTCCGTTATCCTTCCGCTTTTTCAAATCTTTACGGTCTGCGTCCCTCGAAGGGCTTGACCTCCACGGACGGAGTGTTCCCGCTGGTGGCGACCAACGACACGGTGGGGCCCATGGCCAGAACGGCGGAGGATCTTGCCGTTTTGCTGGAGGTCATAGCGGGGACGGATGAGAAGGACGATTTCACCCTGGAGGCGGACGCAGACGCCCTGAAGGGGGACGGATATCTGGACAACTGCAGGGCGGACGGACTGCAGGGTATGCGCATAGGCATACTCACAAATTCGTTCACCTACCATCCTGATGAGGAGTTTCGAGAGAGTCTTCAGGAGTATCTGGAGGAGACGGGGCTGTCGGAGGAGGAAGTGGTCGTCTATACAGCCGGGGAGAACGTCCGGGATATGGTGAACCGGGCCAGGGAAAACCTCATCAAGGCGGGAGCAACGATCGTCGATATATCGGAGGAGCTTTCCGACGAAATGATAGAATCGCTCTTTGAGGATATGGAATTACCGAACACGAACGCCTATGACATAGACGCTTACCTCTCGGGAAGGCCGGACGTGGCCTACGCCAGCATCCGCGAGCTTGCGGATTCAGGAAATCCGGAAGCTTCGGAGAATGTCATTTATTCCTACATAGACAGCTTATTCCCGGAAAATGAGGAGGAAGAAAACGCCCAGGGTGCCGAAAGCGGCGAAGAGGACGCGGAGGAGAAAGCGGAGAAGCCGGAAGATCCTTACAGCTATGTCACCAAAGAGGGATACGCGCGGCCTCCATACTGGAAGACGTACCTTGACAGCAGGGAGATGGTTCAGAAGATCCTGGAGGAAAACGACGTTGACGCCGTAATGTACCTTGAGTTTTTCAACGTCCCTCCGGACGACGCGACGGCGGAAGACGATATCTCAATGAATTATGCGGGCTATACCGTCTGGTACCCGATCTATATGGGCTTCCCCGAGATCATGATCCCCATGGGCTTCTCCGAAGCGACG
>JAFWFF010000212.1 GCA_017515765.1 Bacillota bacterium
ATCAGGTTCCGACGACCTGCGTAGCGTAGCCGGATGCAACTACAAAACCTGTCTGCTTGTTGATCTCGACGACGGTGATAACCTTCGAAGCGGTCAGGCTCGCAATGGTCTGCGGGTTGGAAGTCATGTCGACCCATGTCTTAGCAGCGGGCGGAACAGCTCCGTAGGTTACGGATACAGCCGCGGTCTCATCAGCGCAGTAAGCCAGCTTCAGGCCTTCCTGCATAGCGCCGGATGCCCAGATGCCCGGACCAGCGACCGTAATAACGGAATCACCCTCACTTGTGCCTGCCGCAGAAGTAACGGTCAGGGATCCAGCAGACGGAGCCGCGCCGAGGTGTGCATATACGCCCGCCTGTCTCTGGCTGAGAACGAATGCATCATAATAGTAGCGCTCATAGTAGAGGTACTTGCCCTTGGACTGAGCGGTCGGTGCGGACATGAGGGAAGTCTCATATACTACCGGAGCTGCAATCGCCATCGGATCATACAAAAGGAAGTTGATCTGCTGTGCGTTAGAGGAATCAATAGCCCATCCACTAAGGAATGTGTATGCGGTCTTCATGATATCCTCCGGGACCTCCTCGATGGTGATGCCGTCGAGGCGTGCGATGTTGCGATCGACGTCGCGGATTCCGCTCGTGACCTCGATGAAACGGGTCATGCCGGTGGCCTGCTTGAGCAGCTTGTACGTCGCGGGCGTCATCTTGCAGCGGACGCGGTCACGGTTCACGCGCTGGTTGGTCATGTAGGCGATCGCCTTGTCCCACTCCTCAAGGATGGTTGCAGCGGTAAGGGATGCGGTCGAAACGCCGCCAAAAGCAGATGCGAAAGACGCGAGCTTGCTGGACATATAAGCGTCCATCTCCGGGACCTTCTGGAACTGGTTGAAGGTGCGGGTGATGTTGGCGATCGTAGCGACTTCATTGGTCTCGTCGATATCCATCGGATCGACAAGGGTGTCCCACTCGCGGTCCATCTGCAGGTCGTGGGCCTCCCAGTTGACCTCGAAGCCACGAGTGAAGACACCGTCGATCCTGTCGCGGTTGACGGCGCGGGCGCCGGACGTGGTCATGCTGGGAATATAGACGGTCTTTCCGCGGAGCGGACGGAAACGGGAACTCTCGCCCTGATTCCAAAGATCGCCATAGTAAGATAAATACGGGTATGCATTAGCGAGTTCTCTTGCATACTGTGCAGCATAGTTAAGGTTAGGCATATTATGTTATCCTTTCTTCGGTACGAATCCCCACGCATCGCCAAAGCTTGCTAAGCCCTCTCCTTTCGGCATCGTGCCCCCGGTCGGCGCTCCAAACTGTGGTTTCTGTGGTTCTTCAGGTTTCTCCGCAGCGATGAACAGATCCGGCAGGCTGCTCTGCAGCTCGGTGAGCTGTTCCGCGTACGGCTTATGCTTCTCGGCATGGTCGAGTTTTTCCCAGATAATGTCCCGATACGGAACTTTAACGGACGCGAACTCCGTCCCGCCGAACGCCTCCAGCTTCGCAGCCTTTGCCGCGAGCTTCAGATACGCCTCGGACTTCGTCGGGTCCTCGGGCTCTACGTGTGCAGCCTGAACGGCTGCGTCGATCTGCGCCTGCACGTCTGCCTTCGGGATATAATCCTGCAGCGTGCGGTTCCTCTCCGCCATGATGGCGTCGACCTGATCTTCGGGTACACCGTGCTCTGTGAGAAACTTTCTTGTAAATGCCATGTTTAACGTCCTCCTTATTGACGCGCCGACGATGGCGCGGATATGCGTTTTACAGCCGCCGCTGAAATTTGTGTATGAAAAAAGCACCCTCTAAGGTGCTTCACTCATCGTCTTCATCTGCATCAGACGCGCCGACGCTTTCGTCCAATCTGTCGATCGCCGTCTGCAGGATCTTCTTAGCTGCATCGCGCAGGGCCTTCCGGCTTGACTCATCATCAGCGCGGAGTGCTGTTTCTACGAGACCGCCTGCACTGCGGATCATGTCACTGACTTCCCAGGCTCCCGGTCCTTACGTTCTATTTCATTTTCGGGCATTTTTCTTTCCCTCCTTCTTCGGTTCTGCCTTCTTCGGCTCCGCGGCGGGCACCTCCTTCAGGATCGCCCCGCACTTCATGCAGTGAATCCCGTCCGCCATGCCGACCAGATCCTTCAGCTCGTGTTTGCAATCTGCCATTTCGTCCTCCTTTATGATGCTATCTGTTCCCGGTCGTATCGTCTGACGCGTCCGGTGTCCTCTATGAACGCCCTCATGCGGGCCTGCTCCTGCTTGACCTTCTGCCGTGCTTCCTTCACGGCTTCCTCGTCGCCGGTCGCCTTCGCCACTTCCAGGTCGCGCTTCGCGTAGCGGATCTCCCGCTCATACGCCCGCTGCACCTGGCTCTCCTCGTATGCCTTCCGGTTTTCCTCTTCATCCTGGACCGGTCCGTCCTGCGGATAGCTGAAGCCCGGGATGATCGGGATCGGATGATGCCCGCAGTTGATACCGAACAGCCCCGCGGGCTCGCCATACGAGCTGTTATTTATGTTGTCGTAGTGCTGCAGCCGTCCGGCTCCGTCGATAAACTCGCCCGGTCCTTCCGACCATGAAAAGAACTTTCCCTGGTACGGATAGCAGAGCGGCCTCGCTCCCGGATGCGTTGATACCTGAAAGATGTCCCCGCCACCATACTCCCGCTGCCGAGTCCTGATCGCGCTGATAGCCGCATTGTGGCTCGTAGTCCTCACGACCATAGAAGCATAAGCCTCCGGACTCCACGCGCGCCCTGCGCGGTCGTAGAAGCCCGTGAGCCCGTTCTTCGTCAGCTGGTTCATCGCCTTCCGGATCGCCCGGACGCGTGTTTCCTGCCCGATCGTGACTTCCAGCGCCTGTGTCTCGAGGATCCTTTGCGACTCGAGGAGCTGCGCTTCATTGACTGCGACGCCGAGCGTCTGCAGATAGATCTGCCGCGTGCTTTCGAGCATCGTCGTATTGACCATGTTCATTTTGTCGACAGCCTGATTGACGTAGCCCTGCACCATCTCACGCATCGCCGGTGACGTCATCGGCGTTGTTCCCGGCTCCTGCAGGATCCCTTTTTCGGCCGCTGCTCTCAGCTGCGGGTCGATGTCCAGGCAGGCCTTCTCG